>JAOPYX010000098.1 GCA_025964535.1 Actinomycetes bacterium
ACGCGGAACGCGGCCTCGAGCGACCATTCGGCTGCGTCCTCGTCGAGCGGGGCGACGAACGAGACGTCGTCGTGCTTGCCGAAGCGCACCTGGGTGACGCGGGCACGAAGGTCGAGCTCCGCCATCACCTCGGCGAGCGCGGGCTCCTCGGCGCCGGCCACGAGCACGGCATCCGCGTCGAGCACCGCCGAGCGGGTCGAGGACGGGAACGCCTGGCCTCCGCGGGCCACGGCGACGCCGCCGAACGGCACGTGCACCTCGTCGAGCGAGAGACCGTGCAGTCGGGCCACGGCGTCGAGCGCGAGGACGGCCTCGGCCATGAGCTCTGGCGCCGTGCCGGCGCCCGTGAGGCAAGCGACCGAGGCTCCGCCGCTCATGGCGTCACCTCTGCGAATGAATTCGATCGGTCGGATGGGGTGCTGCTGCGAGACACGAACACTTCCTCCTTCGCGTGCGTTCGAAGACGCACTTCTGGCGGGGCGAGGTCGGTGTGTGCGCCAGTGTGCGGCGCGTGTTCGCGTCATCCCCCTTAGTGGGGGATAATCGAGACGACGACGAGAAGAATGAACGCGAGCGCGCCGACGAGGCCGATCTGGCTCGAGGAGGCGCGTGTCAGCGTTGCTGCGGTCGTCATCGCCTCCGTACCTTGCCCGTCGTTTGGGGATCTGTCAAATCTTGACGGTCTGAAAAAAACCGGACGAAGGGGTTGCACCTCTCCGGCGTGTGCGCAACACTGCCCTCGGGTCGTCGCCGCACCGTCGTGGCGGACGACCGGGCGTTGCAGCCCGTGGGACTTTCGAGTCCTGCGGGCTTTTTTGGTTGGTCCAGCGGCTCATAGGAGGGATTGCGCGTGACAAAGCACGACTTGCTGATCGCAGCCAGCACCATTTGGGTGGTCGTCACGGCCGTCCTCGTCATGTTCATGCAGGCCGGCTTCGCGTTCCTCGAAGCGGGTCTGACGCGGATGAAGAACGCCGGCCACATCGCGGGCAAGAACGTGCTGATCTTCGGAATCTGCTCGATCGTCTACTGGGCCGTCGGCTTCGGCATCGCCTTCGGCGACGGCGGCCTCCTGAGCGGCACGCACGGCTTCTTCCCCTCCGTGACGTCGCTCACAGACGTCGGAAAGGCGCCGTTCGACTGGTTCTCGGAGATCCCGGGCGCTGCCGGCTACCTCTTCGAGGTCGTCTTCGCGGGCGTGTCGCTCGCGATCGTCTGGGGCGCAATGGCCGAGCGGGCCAAGCTCTGGGTCTATTTCGCCTTCGGCATCTGGTTCACGATCACGTACTCGATCGTCTCCCACTGGATCTGGAGCCCGCACGGCTGGCTCTTCAAGGGCACGCTCACCGGCGGCGTCGGCATGCAGGACTTCGCCGGCTCCACCGTCGTCCACTACCAGGGCGCCCTCGCAGGCCTCGCGGGAGCGCTCATCCTCGGGCCGCGGCTCGGCAAGTTCGGCAAGGACGGCCGCGCCCACGCGATTCCGGGCCACAACATCCCATTCGCCGTTCTCGGCACCCTGATCCTCTGGTTCGGCTGGTTCGGCTTCAACCCGGGCTCGACGCTCTCGGTCGACTTCGGCGGCATGGGCTACTTCGCCTACGTCGCGATGATCACGAACATCGCCGCGGCGGCAGGCGCCGTCACCGGAATCGTGATCGCCTGGCTGAAGCTCGGAAAGCCCGACATCTCGATGATGTTGAACGGCGCGCTCGGCGCCCTGGTGGCGATCACCGCCGCCTCGGGCTTCGTCGCCCCCTGGGCCGCGATCGTGATCGGCATCGGCTCGGGCTTCATCGCGGTCTTCGGCGTGATCTGGGTCGAGAAGATCGGCATCGACGACCCGATCGGCGCGGTGGCGGTGCACGGCATGTCCGGTGTCTGGGGCACGCTCGCCTGCGGCCTCTTCACGGTGCCGCTGCTGGCCAAGAACCTCGCGACGGGCACGGGCGGCCTCGTCTACACCGGCTCGTTCAAGCAGCTCGGCGTGCAGGCCCTCGGCCTCGTCTGCGTCGGCGCCTTCACCTTCGCCACCTCGTACGCGGCCCTCTGGGTGATGAACAAGATCTGGGGCATCCGGGTCGAGGAGGACGTGGAGACCGCGGGCCTCGACGTCTCCGAGCACGGCATGTGGGGCTATCCCGAGTTCTACATCCCGGTTCCCGGCGGCTACGGCACCGGCGGTCACGGGCATGGGCAGCCGCCGCACGTCGCGGCCCCGACCGGAGCCGGTGTCACGGCGATGGTCTCCCATGGAGCGCCTGCTGCCTTCCAGGACTGACCGTTCGAACCGCTCACTCGTGTGGGGCGCGGCCGCAAGCCGCGCCCCACACGGCTGGAAACCGGAGAAATCCCTTGACTCCGGCGCAACGATCTCTAGTCTTGGAGACTCGATGGCGCACATGCTGAACGCAGGTAAGTCGGTCGTCTTCGCGTTCGCCGCGCACATTCGTATGCGCTAGTCGGCACTGCTCTCCGCCACCGCCGACTAGCAGCTACCAGGCGGAGATCAGCAAGTCCTCTTCATCCTGTCCTCATCGACCGGCGAGGAAGCCGACGTTGTCGAACGATTCATCCGAACCACATCAGGCGATGCCGCCACCCAGGCAAGGCCTTTACGACCCCGCGCACGAGCACGACGCCTGCGGGGTCGCCTTCGTGGCGCGCCTGGACGCAGCTCCGTCGCACGAGACGGTGCAGCGCGCGCTGAGGGCGCTCGGCAATCTCGAGCATCGCGGCGCCGAGGGCGCTGACGCCAACACCGGTGACGGCGCCGGCATCACGGTGCAGATGCCGGACGCGTTCCTGCGCGCCCAGCTCGGCGACGCGTTGCCCGCGGCCGGCTCGTACGGCGTCGGGGTGTGCTTCCTTCCCCGCGACGATGCGCGCCGGGCCGAGCTCGAGCAGATCGTCGAGGAGGCGATCGCGCAGGAAGGCCAGCGCCTCGTCACGTGGCGCGACGTCCCGGTCGACGAGACCTATGTCGGCGAGGTCGCGCTCCGGTATGCGCCCGTCATCCGGCAGGTCGTCGTCGCGGCGGCGGAGCTCGACGGAGACGCGTTCGAGCGGAAGCTGTATGTCATCCGCCGCGTGGCCGAGCTGCGTGCCGGGCCGGATCTCGTCGTTCCGAGCTTCTCGTCGCGCACGCTCGTCTACAAGGGCATGCTCTCGGCGCCCCAGCTCGGCGGCTATTACCCCGATCTCGTCGACCCGAATTTCCAGAGTGCGCTCGCCCTGGTGCACTCCAGGTACTCGACGAACACGTTCCCAAGCTGGGAGCTGGCGCATCCCTACCGGCTCGTCGCCCACAACGGCGAGATCAACACGCTGCGCGGCAACGTCAACTGGATGCGTGCGCGCGAGTCCCAGCTCCGGTCGGAGCTCTTCGGCGACGACCTCGCGAAGGTGCTTCCCGTGATTCGGCCGGGCGGCTCGGACACCGCGGCATTCGACAACGTGCTCGAGCTGCTCGTGCTCGCCGGCCGCTCGCTGCCGCACGCACTGATGATGATGATCCCGGAGGCGTACGAGGGCCGTGACGAGGTTCCCGACTATCTGCGCGGCTTCTACGCGTTCCACGGCTGCCTCATGGAGGCGTGGGACGGCCCCGCCGCGATCTCCTTCACCGACGGGCGCGTGATCGGCGCCACGCTCGACCGGAACGGGCTCCGGCCCGGCCGCTGGTACGAGACCGCCGACGGCTGGGTCGTGCTCGCGTCGGAGACCGGCGTGCTCGACGAGCGTCCCGAGAACGTCGTGCGGAAGGGCCGGCTGCAGCCGGGCAAGCTCTTCCTCGTCGACCTCGACCAGGGCCGCATCGTCCCGGACGAGGAGGTGAAGCGGGAGATCGCGACGCGCCGCCCGTACGCGCAGTGGGTCGACGAGGAGACCGTGCACCTGAATCAACTGCCGATCGCCGACGAGCCGCCCCCGCCGGCAGAGCCGCTGCGGACGCGGCAGCTGCTCTTCGGCTACGCGCAGGAGGACATGAAGGTGATCCTCGCGCCGCTCGCGCGCAACGCCGAGGAAGCGGTCGGCTCGATGGGCAACGACACGCCGCTCGCGGTGCTCTCCCGCCGCAGGCCGCTGCTCTACTCGTACTTCAAGCAGCTGTTCGCGCAGGTGACGAACCCGCCGATCGACTCGATCCGCGAGGCGACGGTGATGAGCGTGACCGCCAGCGTTGGCTCGGAGCGGAACCTGCTCGACGAGACGCCCGAGCACGCGCGCCAACTGGTGATGGCGAACCCGATCCTGCGCGACAGCGAGCTGGAGCAGCTGCGGCACGTGCGCTCCGGCATCTTCATGAGCTGGACGATCGACGCCACGTGGCCGGCCGCCGAGGGCGCCGAAGGCCTCGAGGCGGGGATCGAGCGGATCTGCGCCGAGGCGAACGTCGCGCTCGCCGCGGGCGCGAACATCCTCATCCTCTCCGACCGCAAGGCCGGCGCCGAGCGCCTGCCGATCCCGTCGCTGCTCGCCACGTCGGCGGTGCACAACCACCTCGTCCGCGCCGGCACACGGCTGCAGGCGGGCATCGTCGTCGAGTCCGGCGAGCCGCGCAGCGTGCACAGCATCGCGACGCTCGTCGGCTACGGCGCCGCCGCCGTGAACCCGTATCTGATGCTCGAGACGCTCTCAGAGCTCGTCGAGCTCGGCTGGCTCGGCGAGGAGATGTCGCCGCACGAGGCCCAGGCACGCGCGACGAAGGGCATCGCCAAGGGCCTGCTCAAGACGATGTCGAAGATGGGCATCTCTACCGTGCCGTCGTACTGCGGCGCGCAGATCTTCGAGGCCGTCGGCCTCTCCCCCGCGCTCGTCGAGCGCCACTTCACGGGGACGGCGACCCGCATCGGCGGCGTCGGCCTGCCGGAGATCGCCGAAGGCGTGCTCGCACGGCACGCGCTCGCGTTCCCGGCCGGCGGCGAGCAGCTCCTGCCGGTTCTGGGCCTGTACGCGTGGCGGCGCGACGGCGAGCATCACTCGTGGAACCCCGACACGATCGCGTCGCTGCAGCATGCCGTGCGCGCGGGGTCGTACGAGACGTACGAGGTCTACTCGCGCACCGTGAACGCGGACTCGTCGCGCCGGTCGACGCTGCGCGGCCTGATGCAGTTCCGGTACCCCGAGGGCGGCGGCATCCCGCTCGAGGACGTCGAGCCCGCGAGCGAGATCGTCAAGCGCTTCTCCACCGGCGCCATGTCGCTCGGGTCGATCTCGCGCGAGGCGCACGAGACGCTCGCGCGCGCGATGAACAGCATCGGCGGGCGGT
>JAOPYX010000127.1 GCA_025964535.1 Actinomycetes bacterium
TTGAGCTCGGCGTTCACCTGGGCGTGCGTCATGCTCGTGCGGCGGACGAGCTCGCGCGCCACGGTCGCGTTCGCCTCGCGCAGCTGCTGCTTCTCTTCGCGACGCGTCACCGTCGGCTCGCCGGCGACGGCGATCGCACCGCCACCGCCCGAGAGTGGAGGCGGCGGCGCGAGTGTCAACTCGAACTCCTCAGTGCCGTCGTCGTCGAGCTCCTCGAGCTCGTACGGGAAATCGTCCTCCGCATGCACCGCCGCATCGGTCGCGGTTGCCGAGATGACGGCGAACAACGAGAGCTGCTCGTCGCCGGCGATCGGATCGTCCTCCATGGGCTGCTCGAGCCGGGGCTCGCGGTCGTCGTGGCGCAGCGAGTGCCGGCGCTGCTCCGCGACGCGCGCGGCGTGCATGCGCAGCCGCGGGTCGTTCGGGATGAACAACCAGGCGCGCTGGCGCGGCACGCCGCGCGTCCACCGAACGAAGCGACCGACGGCCTGACGGAAGAAGAGCTCCGTCGCCGTCGTCGTCGCGTACACGCCGACGCGGAGCCGCGGGATGTCGACTCCCTCGGAAACCATGCGCACCGCGACGAGCCACGGCTCGGTGCCGGCTCCGAAGGCGGCGATGCCCGCGGAGGCCTGTGGATCGTCGGACGTCACGACGCGCGCAGCCGCGCCGAAGCGCGCGTACAGCAGCGACGCGATCCCGCGCGCGTGCTCCTGGTCGGTGGCGATCACGAGGCCGCCGGCGTCCGGCTGCTCGCGACGTACCTCGTTCAGCCGCGCGTTCGCGGCGTGCAGCACGGTCGGGAGCCATTCGCCGTCGAGTGACAACGCGGTGCGCAGCCGCTGGCTCGCGCGCACCGCGTCGAGCGGATCGTCGAACGTCGCCGAGTGAATCGACCCGTTCGGCGCCGACCACTCCATGTGCCCGTTCGTGCTGGGGAAGTAGACGGGACGCACGACGCGCCGGTCGGCGAGTGCGTCGCCGTAGCTGTACTCGAAGTCCGGCACCGCCTCGTCACCGTGGTACGAGACGAACGGGATCGCACGTGTGTCGGAGCGGAACGGCGTCCCGGAGAGCGCGAGGCGGCGGCGCGACTCGCCGAACGCCTGTTGGATCGCGGCCCCCCAGGCGCGGTCGTCGGCCGCGTGGTGCAGCTCGTCGAAGACGATGAATGCGTCGCGGGAGAGGCGGGCAAGCAGTGGCGCGCTCATCGCGACCTGCTGATACGAGGTGACGATGCCGTGCATGTCCGCCGGCAGGGCGCCGTCGGCGGCCGACCACGAATGGTCGAGGTGAAGCGAGAACGCCGCGGCTGCGCGCGCCCACTGGATCTTCAGGTGTGCCGTCGGCGCAACGACGATCAGCCGTCCGGGGCGCTCGGCGAGCTGATGCCGGGCGGCGGTGAGCGCGAAGGTCGTCTTGCCCGCGCCGGGCGTCGCAACCGCGAGGAAGTCGGGCTTCGGCGCCTCGACGAACTGGTCGAGGGCGGCCTTCTGCCAGCGTCGTAGGCGAACGGTGCGAGTCATGTGATCGGTGGCGCGAGCGCTCGAGATGACCGGGTGACCCGGTCGAGCCGCGCCTCCCTCGACCATAGCGACGGCACCTGTCGTCGCACCTCGAGCGCCCTGCTCAGCCGACTTTCGCCACTCCGTCCCCATCCCGATGGCGCGCGGCGGCGACCGCGGCAAGCCTGCCGAAGCGCCGTTGCGCGACCTCGTCGACGAAGCTCACCACCGGGCCGTGCACGAGCAGCTGCTCCCCCATCTCCTTCAGAAGCGCCGGCACCAGGTCCTCGGCCATCCACTCCCGTCCTGGAACGACCGCAACCCGCAGGCGCACACCGGCGAGGCCGGACGCGAGCTCGCGGCAGTCGACGAGCTCGAGCGGACGCACGAAGCGCGTCGGCTCGACCGGCAGCAGCGGGACGATGTTCTCGATCATCTCGCGCACCCGCTCCGCGTCGCGGACGACGAGCTCGATCTCCGCCTCCCGGTAGCCCCGCGGATAGAGCTTGACCGCCAGTACCTGCGAGTTGTGCACCCGCTGCAGCTCCCCGCCCGCGCCGCGGATGACGACCGCCCGCAGGCTGACCTCCTCGACGATGCCTTCGACGTTCCACGGCTCGATGCGCACGGCGTCGCCGATCCGGAACCAGCCCTCGAAGAACATCACCGCCCCCGCGAGCAGGTCGATCAGGAAGCGCTGCACGGAGAAGCCGACGACGATCGCGAGGAACGACGCGCCGACGACCGCCTGCATGCCGGACTGGCCGAACATGGCTGCGAAGCACAGCGCAAGCGCGAGCCCCCAGACCACGTAACGGGCGCTCGTCTGCAGAAGCGAGATCGTCGTCTCTCGCTCCTTGCGCTGAATGAGGCTGCGACCGCTCCCCCGCTCGCCGCGCGCGACAAGCCAGACGGCGATGCGCGCGGCAACCCGGGCAAGCAACCAGGCCACGGCGAGCAGCCCGACGATCGCGACCAGCCGAGCAACCGGCGAAGGCAGCGACGTGTGACGGGTGAGGAGGTTGACGAGCGAATTCATCGTCTTGGCTCGCCCGGACGCAACAGCGGACTCGGGCGGGTGTTGTCGGGGAAAGGTAACGAGCCTGCCGCCGATCGGTCGCAGTCAGGCAGCATGGTCAACGCAACAGCGCTTGTTGAAGGGAGAAACGGTGGATTACGTCAACCTCGGCGATACCGGGCTACGCGTTTCACGCGTGTGCCTGGGGATGATGAGCTTCGGCAAGCACCCGAGCCGCGAATGGACGCTCGACGAGGCAGCTGCCGAGCCGATCGTCCGCCGCGCCGTCGAAGGCGGGCTCACGTTCTTCGACACGGCGGACGTCTACAACGGCGGCGAGAGCGAGGTGCTGACGGGCCGGCTCCTGAAGCAGCATTTCGGGACGCGCGAGGAGTACGTCGTCGCGACGAAGGTGCACGGACAGACGATGCCGGGCGAGAACGGCCGCGGTCTGTCGCGCAAGCACATCCTCGCCTCGATCGACGCATCGCTGCAGCGGCTCGAGCTCGACTACGTCGACCTGTACCAGATCCATCGCTGGGACCCGTTGACACCGATCGCCGAGACCATGGCGGCACTGCACGACGTCGTGAAGGCCGGCAAGGTGCGCTACATCGGCGCGAGCAGCATGTATGCCTGGCAATTCGCGAAAGCGCAATCGGTCGCGCCGACGCGCTTCGTCTCGATGCAGAACCACTACAACCTGCTCTACCGCGAAGAGGAGCGGGAGATGATCCCGCAGTGCATCGACCAGGGTGTCGGCGTGCTGCCGTGGAGCCCGCTCGCGCGCGGCCTGCTCGCCGGTAATCGCAGCGCGTCGGGAGAGAGACTGACGGCGCGGGCGAAGACCGACGCGTTCGCCGACAAGCTCTACGACCCCGAGCTCGATGCTCCCGTGATCGACCGGCTCGCCGACGTGGCGAAGGCACACGGCCTGCCGACCGCGCAGGTCGCCCTGGCGTGGCTTCTGCACAAGCCGGGCGTGACCGCTCCGATCGTCGGCGCGACGAAGCTCGAGCACCTCGACGACGCCCTTGCCGCGGAGCAGCTCACGCTGAGCGACGACGAGATCGCGCGGCTCGAGGAGCCGTACGTCCCGCACAACGTTGCGTTCTGAGGGCTGATGCAACCGCTGCGCCGCATCGCCGCCACGCGTTATGTGACGCCGCTCCGCGAGGGCGGGTCGCTCCCGGCGATCGTCGAGGCCGACGACGAAGGGCTGTACGTGCTCAAGTTCCGCGGCGCGGGCCAGGGGCCGAAGGCGCTCGTTGCCGAGATCGTCGCGGGCGAGCTCGCGCGTGCGCTCGGCTTCGACGTGCCGGAGCTGACGCTCGTCGAGCTCGATCCGGTGCTCGGGCGCGCCGAGCCCGATCCGGAGATCCAGGACTTGATCGTCGCGAGCGCCGGCCTCAACCTCGGCGTCGACTTCCTCCCCGGCTCCCTGCCGTTCAGCCCCGCGGCCGGCATCGCTCCCGCTCCCGAGCTCGCAGCGCGGATCGTCTGGTTCGACGCGCTCGTGACGAACGTCGACCGAACGGCCCAGAACCCGAACCTGCTGCTCTGGCACGAGCGGCTGTGGTTGATCGACCACGGTGCCGCGCTGTACTTCCACCACGCGTCCGAGCGCACCCCCGGCGATGAACGACGCACGTTCCCCGCGATCCGGGAACATGTCCTGCTGCCGTTCGCGGCGTCGATCGCAGAGGCCGACGCGCAGCTCGCGCCGCAGGTTACGCCCGAGCTGCTCGAAGAGATCGCCGCCGCGGTCCCCGCCGAGCTTCTCGACGGAGAGGATCCGGAGGTCTACGTTGCGTTTCTGCGCGGACGGCTCGAGTCGCCGCGGATGTTCGTCGAGGAAGCCGAGAGGGCCCGTGAGCGCTGACAGCACCTTCTCCTACGCGATCTACCGCCTCGTGCCGCGCGTCGAGCGCGGCGAGCGCATCAACGTCGGCGTCGTCGTCTTCGCGCGAACGCTCGACTATCTCGGCGCACGCACTGCGCTCGACGAGCAGCGCCTGGCCGCGCTGTGGCCCGACGTCGACGCGCAGGCGGTTCGACCGCACCTCGAGGCGATCGAGAAGATCGCGGCCGGCGACGCCGAGGCCGGCCCGATCGCCGCCCTCGACACGACAGCTCGCTTTCACTGGCTCGTGGCGCCGTCGAGCACGATCATCCAGCCGTCGACCGTGCACACCGGCATGTGCGGCGATCCTGCCGCGGAGCTCGACAAGCTGTTCGACGCATTGGTCTTGCCCCCACGCACCCATCGCGTCTAGGCTCGATTCCGTGGCGGACACGAGCTTCTGGCACCCGTTCTCGGACATGGCGTACGTCCGCCGCAACGAGCTCGTGCTCGTCCGTGGCGAGGGGATGTATCTCTGGGACGACGCCGGCAACCGCTACCTCGACGGCTCGGCGAGCCTCTGGTACTGCAACATCGGTCACGGCCGCACCGAGATGGCCGACGCCGTCGCGGCCCAGATGCGCACGCTCGAGACCTGGTCGACCTTCGGCGAGGTCGCGAACAAGCCCGCGCTCGAGCTCGCCGAGCTGCTCTCCGCACACGCGCCGATGGACCGCGGGAAGGTCTTCTTCACCACCGGCGGCGGCGATGCGATCGACACTGCCGCGAAGTTCGCGCGGCTCTACTGGCAGACGATTGGGCAGCCCGAGCGACTGCACATGATCGGTCGCACGAATGGCTACCACGGCACGATGGCGTTCGGCACCTCGATCGGCGGCATGGAGGCCGTGCGCACCGGCTGGGGCCCGCTCGTGCAGGGCACCTCGCAGGTGCAGCACGACTCGCCGCAGGCGCTGCGCGACGAGATCGAGCGCGTGGGCGCCGAGCGTGTCGCCGCGTTCTTTTGCGAGCCCGTGATGGGCGCCGCTGGCGTCTACCCGCCCGCGCCCGGGTACATCGAGGAGATCGCAGACATCTGCAAGGAGACGGGGGTGCTGCTCGTCATCGACGCAGTCATCGTCGGCTTCGGGCGGATCGGCGGCTGGTTCGGCTGTGAGCGCTTCGGCATCCGTCCCGACATGATCACGTTTGCGAAAGGCGTGACCAGCGGCTACCTGCCGCTCGGCGGCGTCGTGATGTCGGACCGCATCGCCGAGCCGTTCTGGTCCGAGCCGGGACGCATCATGGTGCGCCACGGACAAACGTATGCCGGGCATGCCACGGTCTGCACTGCCGCGCTCACGAACCTCGCGATCATCGAGCGCGAAGGCCTCATGTCGCGCGGTCAGGAGCTGGAGGGCGAGCTGCAGAGCGCGCTCGCGCCGCTCGCCGACCATCCGCTCGTCGGCGACGTCCGCAGCGGGACCGGGCTGATGGCGGGCATCGAGCTCGCCGCGGACGTCCTCGACGCGGACCACGACGCCGCGTTGAAGCTCTACCGCGGCGTGCGCTCGCGCGGCGTGCTGGTCCGTGCGCACGCACGCGGGCTCGCGATCTCGCCACCGCTGATCGTCACGACCGAGCAGATCCGCGAGATCGCAGACGTCGTGCACGCGGCGCTCGAAGAGCTCGCGCCGGTCGCCCTCCGCGTTCGCTAGCGGTACTGCTCGATCAGCAGCCGCGCCATGCCCTGCGAGCGCTTCGCGGCGTCCAGGTCACCCTCGGCGGCCTGGACGATCGAGCCCTTCATCAGGATGTGGAAGGACAGCGCGAACTGTTCGACGTCACGCAGACCCGCCTCCTCGGCGAGCGTGCGGATCACGCCGCGGATGTTCTCCAGGTGCATCGCGCTCGCCGCCCCGATCTCGCTCGACGGGTCGGCGGTCTCGAGCATGACGTTGATGAACGAGCAGCCCTCGAAGTCCTCGCGGTGGAACCATCCGTCGAAGAGATCGAAGATCGCGAGGAGCGACGCCTCGGGCGTGCCTCCGCGAAGCCGCGCCTCCTTCTCGACCCAGCCGTGTGTCCAGAGCTGTTCGCGGCGCTGAAGGAACGCGAGCACGAGGTCGTTCTTCGAGGGGAAGTGCCGGTAGAGGGTCGCTTTCGCGACGGACGCACGGGTGATCACCTCTTCGATGCCGACACCGGCGATGCCGCGGCGCGAGAAGAGCTCGTAGGCGCTCTCGAGGATCCGTTCGCGAGGCTGGGGCGCGACGGCTGTGGCGGCCGCTTCGGTCATGGTTGCCGAGAATACTCCGAAATCGTGCCCCGATGAACAGAGCGGTCTGCCTGCCGATGCCACGAGTCACCGTTCCGTCGCCCCCATCTGCGACGCTTGCCGGCGTGACGGCTCCGCGCACCGCGCCGTGCTTCCTGTTGCTGGCCGCCGCGGGCACCCTCGCGACGGCCGGGTGCGGAGGCGGCAGGCTCTCACACGGCGACTATGCGAAGCGCGCCGACGCTGTCTGCTCGGCGTTCCGCGACTCGACGCAGCGCATTGCGCGGCCGCGGACGTACAAGGACATCGTCGCGTACGTCGGGAAGACGCGGCCGCTCTATGAGGCCGCGCGGATCAGGCTCGCAGCGCTCAAGCCGCCGGCCAAGGACGAGCCCGGCGTCCGGTCGTGGCTGGCCGCCGACAAGCGAATCAGCGCCGCGCTCCGCGACCTCGGCGATGCAGCCCTCCGGCACGACTTCCTCGGTGTGACGACCGCGGCGGGACGCATCCAGGCAGAAGGCGTCGCAAGCCGTCACGCAGCGCAGGCGCTCGGGCTGCAGATCTGTTCGCAGGCCTAGGTTCTACCGACCAGTGAAGCTCGGCGGGCGCTTCTCGAGGAAGGCGTCGACACCCTCACGGAAGTCGTCCGTCTGCGCCGCCACCGACTGGAGCTGCGCCTCGAGCTCGAGCTGCTCGTCGAGCGTCGCGGTGTCCGCATGGTCGAAGAGCCGCTTCGTCATTCCGATCGCCCGCGTGGGCAGCCCCGCGTAGAACGCACCGAGCTCGGCCGCGCGAGCGGCCAGCCCGTCTGCCTCGACCACCTCGGAGACGAGCCCCCAGGCGTGCGCCTCCACTGCCGTCAGGCGGCGGTTCGACGACATCCACTCGAACGCACGCGGGGCGCCGAGGAGACGACCGACAAAGTACGTGCCGCCCGCATCCGGAACGAGCCCGATCCCGATGAAGCCCGGAACGAAGCTCGCAGCGTCGGATGCGATGCGGATGTCGCACGCGCACGCGAACGAGAGCCCGGCGCCGGCACACGCGCCGTTCACGGCAGCGATCACCGGCTTCTCGAGCGCGCGGATCGCGAGCACGTTCGGGTGATATGTCGCACGCAGCGAGTCGCTGACGTCCCCGCCTTCGGAGAACTCCTTCAAGTCCTGGCCCGCGCAGAAGCCCTTCCCGGCGCCCGTGACGACGACCGCACGCACCTCCGGGTCACGCGCCTCCTTGAAGGCATCGCGCAGGCCGGCGTGCACCGCCCGGTTGAACGCGTTGAACACCTCGGGACGGTTGAGCGTGATCGTCTGCACGGCGCCGTCGCGCGTGACTTCGACCTCGGCCATGCGCAGACCCTAACGACCCTTGAAGTCGGGCGCGCGCTTCTCGACGAACGCCTGCAGGCCCTCGCCGGCATCCTCCGATGCGCGTGCGAGATAGAAGGCGCGGCGCTCGAAGGCGATGCCGGCCGCGAGCGGCGTCTCGAATGCCTGGTCGATCGCCTCCTTCGCGAGGCGCGCGGCGACCGGGGCCTTCGCCGCGATCTCGCGGGCGACCCGCTTCGCCTCGTCGAGCCACGCTTCCTTCGCGACGACGCGTGCGACGAGGCCGAGCCCGAGCGCCTCGCGCGCCGAGAGCATGCGCCCGGTGAGGATCATGTCCATCGCCACCGCCTTGCCGACCGCGCGGGTAAGCCGCTGCGTTCCACCCGCGCCGGGTAGCACGCCGAGATTGATCTCCGGCTGCCCGAACTTCGCCGACTCCGACGCGACGATGACGTCGCAGAGCATCGCGAGCTCGCAGCCGCCGCCGAGGCAGAAGCCGGACACCGCCGCAACGAGCGGCGTGCGCAGGTCGCGAATCGTGTCCCATTGATCGATGCGCCGGCTTTCGTAGAGCGAGATCGGCGTTCCCGCGGCGAGCTCGCCGATGTCCGCCCCCGCGGCGAAGGCGCGCTCGCCGCCGCCGAGCACGATCGCGCGGATCTCGGAATCGGCATCGAGCTCTCGAAGCGCCGAGACGACCGCGCCCATCAGCTCGCCCGACAGGGCGTTCAGCTGCTTGGGACGGTTCATCAGCACGACGCCGACGCGGCCGTCGCAGTCGACGCGAACGAGCTCGTCCCGTCCGGGAGTCACGAGACGTCGGCGAAGAACACGCTGGGTTGTGGGAAGCCTCGCTTGTACGCGTCCTTGCCGGTGGCCATGAACTCGTCGCTGCGCGTACCGCTCTTGAAGGCATCCTCGTCGGCGAACTCCCACTCGGCGTAATAGGCGTGCGACGGCTCGCCCATCGGCGAGCCGAAGACCTTGCCGTGACGGAAAACCGCGTTCGGAATCTGCTCGCAGAGCGCGGCGTGCTCCGCGTACGCATCCGCGTCCGGCTCCTGCTCGTACAGCACGACAACGCGATACATCGCTTCCTTTCGGTCGCTGGCGGAGGCACACTATCCCTACCGAACACAAGGAGGATCCATGGCAGGCGAGATCGTCCACTTCGAGCTGTTGGTCAAGGACGCCGACCGCGCGCAGGCGTTCTGGAGCGGCCTCTTCGGTTGGAGCTTCCAGCCGAGCCCGGCGCCCGAGATGGACTACCGGATGGCGCAGGTCGACGAGAAGAGCGGGGCTGCGATCTTCCAGGCGGAGAAGCCGAAGGACCACCCCAACGTCTATCTCGCGACCGACGACATCGACGCGTCGATCGCGAAGGTGCGCGAGCTCGGCGGCGAGGCGGAGGACAAAGGCCCGGTGCCCGGCTTCGGCTGGTTCTCGGCCTGCAAGGACACGGAGGGGATCGAGTTCCACCTCTGGCAGGGAGACTCCGCCGCCGCGTAACGCCCCAAAGCCGATCCCCGTCATAGGCGGGTTATGGTTGGCGACGTGTCGGGAAGCGGGATAGCGGTCGGACTCTCGGTGCTGGCCGGACTGGCCGGCGCGGTCCAGGTCGCCCTGATGTCGCAGCTTGGCGACCGGATCAGCATCGCCGGCGCGCTGGCCTTCGCGACGCTCTTCACCGCTCTCGCGTCGTTCGTCATCCTCGTCGTCGCGCGGCGCAGCGTCTCTGCCTACGTCGACGCCTTCCACCAGCCCTGGTGGATCCTCATGGGCGGCCTGCTGGGACTCCTGATCGTGTTCACGATCACCTTTGCCGGCCCGCGGATCGGCACGGCCCCGACGCTCGGGATCCTGATCGCCGGGCAGCTCGTGATGGGCGCAGCCATCGACCGCTGGGGCCTCTTCGGCTCGGAGCGTGTCGCGCTGCACTGGCCGCGCCTGACGGGGATCGTGCTGCTCGCGATCGGCTCCGGGCTCTCGCTCAAGAACTAGATGCCGGCGACGCGCGAGCGCCGGCTCTCGGCGGTCGGCCTCGTGCTGGGCGCCGCGTGCTCGGTGCAGGGCGGCGCCGCGGTCGCGAAGACGCTCTTCCCGCAGCTCGGCCCGCCCGGCGTCGTTTTCCTGCGGCTTCTGTTCGGCTCGCTGGCCCTCTGGGCGATCGCGCGGCCGCAGATCCGCGGGCGCAGCCGGGCCGATCTCCAGCTCGTCGGCGCGCTCGGCGTCGTGCTCGTCTCGATGAACATGAGCTTCTACGAGTCGCTGGCGCGGGCACCGCTCGGCGTCGCGGTCACCGTGGAATTCCTCGGGCCGCTCGCTGTTGCCGTGCTCCTGTCGCGCCGGCCGGTCGATCTCGTCTGGGTCGCGCTCGCCGGCGGCGGCGTGGCTCTACTGGCGAACGGCGGTGGCAAGGCGGTTCACACCTCGGGGATCGTCCTCGCCGCCGTCG
>JAOPYX010000132.1 GCA_025964535.1 Actinomycetes bacterium
GGCATCTCGACGACCGCGACGATGATGTACGGCCACGTCGAGACGCTCGAGGAGCGTGTCGAGCACATGCGCCGCGTTCGCGAAGTGCAGGACGAGACCGGGGGCTTCCGCGCGTTCTTCTCGTGGACGTTCCAGGACGACGGCAATCGCCTCGGCGAGAAGGTTCCGGCCGACACGCGACCGACGTCGTTCGACTATTTGCTGACGCAGGCGGTGTCGCGGCTCTACCTCGACAACATGCCGCACATCGGCTCGTCGTGGGTGACGCAGGGCAAGAAGATCGGCCAGGTCGCGCTGCAGTTCGGGGCGGACGACCTTGGCTCCGTGATGATCGAGGAGAACGTCGTCAGCGCCGCCGGCACGACGTACCGTGCCAGCACCGAGGAGTTCGTCCACCTGATCAAGAGCCTCGGCAAGATCCCGGTGCAGCGCGACACGCTGTACCGCGACGTCAAAGTCTGGAACTAGAGACCAGCTGAAGCGGCCCGCCGAGGCCCCGGCTACCCTGGCGGCGGGTCGTGCTGCACAGGGTTCTCATCGCCGTCGCTCTCGCCGGGCTCACCGCACTGCCTGCGTCCGCGGCTCCATCCACCCGCGGTGGAGCCACTCAGATCGTCGCGCAGTCGCTGTTGATGCCGGGTGTCTCATACCGGCGTCAGGTCGAGTACACACCGCACGGCCCCGTCGTGCTCGACGTCGTCACTGCGCCGAAGCCTGACGGCTCGCTCTACACACTCGCCCCGGCGCTCTCGAACAACGCGATCGTCGGCACGGAGAAGCTGACCGACATCGAGAAGGCGGCGAGCGGCTCGGCCACCGTCGTCGGCGTGAACGGCGACTTCTTCGCCGCGGACCCGGGCGCGCCGACCGGCGTCGTGATGCGCGCCGGCGCCCTTGACTTCGCGCCTGCCATCGCGCGCTCGAGCCTCGGCATCGGCAGCGACGGCATGCTCTCGGTCGCTCGCGTCGGCTTCGACGGAACATGGCGCGGCACCGACCAGCGCCGCCAGCTCGACCTCAATCGGCCGCCCGTCGCAGGCCACACGACGCTCTACACCTCGGCCTGGGGGCCGGCGACACCCGCAGAGACGGGCGTCGTCGCCGACGTGATCGGAGCGCTGCCGCCGACGACGCCGAACCGCGTGCTCACAGGGGTCGTGACCCAGACGTCGACCGACGGCTCGATCGCAATTCCACCCGGCGGCGCAGTCCTCGTCGCGCGCGGCAACCAGGCGCCGCATCTCAGCGCGGAGGCGCCAGTCGGCACGACGGCCGAGATTCGGTTGACGCTGACGCCCGACTGGCGCGCCATGACCGGCGCGATCGGCGGCGGGCCGGTCATCGTCGCGGCAGGCAAACCTGTGTTTCGCGCCAGCGAGTCGTTCGGCGACCCGGTGCTGAACACGCGCACGGCGCGCAGCGCGGTCGGGCAGCTCCCCGACGGGCGCGTGCTGCTCGTGACCGCGGAAGGCGGTAGCGCGGGCTACAGCGCCGGCATGACGAATTACGAGCTCGCGGTCGCGATGGCGCGCCTCGGCGCCGTGACCGCCATGAGCCTCGGGACGGGCCCATCCGCTGCGATGGCCTTCGACGGCTCGCTGCTCACGCGGCCGTCCGGCGGCGGCGAGCAGCCCGTCTCCGACGCGCTCCTCCTCTCCTACGCCGGCGTGTATGCCGCGCCGCCCTCCACCGCCGTGCTCTCGCCGAACGGCGACGGCGTCGACGATTCGCAGACGTTCACATACCGGCTGGTGCGCGCCGCATCCGTGACGGCGACACTCGTGGGGCCGGACCGCTCGAGTCGCGTGCTCGTCCAGGACGGCGAGCAGCCCGGTCTGCACACGCTGCAGTGGGACGGGCGCACTGCGACCGGCGGTGCGGCTGCCGAGGGAAGCTGGAAGCTCACCGTCTCCGCGGTCGACGATCGCGGCGTCGCGAGCACCGCCGACCGACTGTTCGAGCTGAACGACACCCTCGGTGCGCTCCACGCAACGCCCGCCGTCGCCCAGCTGCGCCCCAAGGCCCGCGGCTCCGTCGCCGCGACCTTCGACCTCGCCCGCAAGGCGCGCGTGACGGTGACGATCGAGAAGCCGAGCGGCATCGTGATCGCCACCGTGCTGGACGCTCAACTCGATCCCGGAGCGCAAAAGGTGCTCTGGAACGGGCGGACATGGGCCGGCTCGCTCGCGTTCACCGGCGAGTACCAGCTGCACGTCGTTGCGACCAATTCGACCGGCACCGTGTCGCTTGTCTCACCCTTCGCGGCCCGGCGCTCGTAGACTTCTACGCATGCTCGCGAGCATTTCCTCGACCTTCACCTCGCAGATCGCCTCGCACGGCATCTACGCAGTGTTCGGGCTGATGCTGATCGACGCCGTCTTCCCGGCGGCGAGCGAGCTCGTGATGCTCTACGCAGGCGCGGTCGCGGCCGGTGCGCTCGCATCGGTCCATCACGTTTCCGTCTTCGGTGCCACGATCGGCTTCGGCTTCGGTGCGTTCGTCGCCATGGCGCTCGCGGGGACGCTCGGCTACTTCGTCGGCTCGCTGCTCGGCTGGGGGATCGGCCGCTACGGCGGCCGCCCGCTGCTCGAGCGCCGCGGTCGCTGGTTCCATCTCACGCCCGAGCGGCTCGATCGCGCGGAGCGCTGGTTCGAGCGCTGGGGGAACGTCGGAGTGCTGGTCGGCCGGGTCACTCCGGTCGTCCGCTCGTTCGTCTCGATCCCGGCGGGCGTCTTCGAGATGCCGCTGGCGCCGTACAGCCTCTACACGCTCGTCGGCTCGTTCGTCTGGGCATTCGCGATCGCCGGCGCCGGTTACGGCCTGGGCTCGAGCTACGAGCGTTTCCATCACGATTTCGCATACGCCGAGTACGCGGTCGTTGCAGGCGTTCTGATCTTGGCGGCGTATCTCGTCTACCGGTGGTTCAACGCCGCTAGAGTGAGGCGCCGTGCAGATCCCGCTCGTTGACGTAAAAGCACAATACGCACCGCTGACAGGCGAGCTCGAGGCTCGTTTCCGGGAGATCCTCGCCGGCGGCCAGTTCATCCGCGGGCCGCACTACCACGCATTCCAGGAGGAAGCGGCTGCGTTCCTCGGTGTCTCGAAGACGATCGGCGTCGCGAACGGCACCGATGCACTCGTGATCGTCCTCGACGCGCTGGAGATCGGACCCGGCGACGAGGTCATCTGCCCTGCCTTCACCTTCTACGCGACCGCCGAGTCGATTGCGCGACGCGGCGCGACGCCCGTGTTCGCCGAGATCGATCCGGTGACGCTGAATCTCGATCCGGAGGACGTCGCCGCGAAGATCACCGACCGGACGCGCGCGATCATGCCGGTGCACCTCTTCGGCCGCCCGGCCGCCATGGACGAGCTCTCGGTGCTGGGCCCACCCCTGATCGAGGATGCGGCGCAGGCATTCGGCGCGCCGGGTGTGGCGAAGCAGGGTGTCGTATCGACCTACAGCTTCTTCCCGACGAAGAACCTCTTCTGTCTCGGCGACGGCGGCCTCGTGGCTACGAGCGACGAAGAGCTCGCCGACCGCGTGAAGATGCTCGCGTTCCACGGCTCCCGCGACAAAGTCGACTTCGATCTCGTCGGCTACAACTCCCGCCTGGACGAGCTGCAGGCCGGAATGCTGCGGATCTTCCTCCAACAGCTCAACGGGTGGAACCGCGGCCGGCGCGAGGCCGCGCTGCGCTATGCAGAGCTTGGCCTCGGTGACCTCGTCGAGCTGCCACAGGACGAGCCGGGCCACATCTATCACCTCTTTGTGTGCCGCTCGCCGGAGCGCGACCGTATCCGTGCGGCGCTGAGCGAGGCGAAGATCGGCTCGGCGACGTATTACACGACGCCCCTGCACCTGCAGCCCGCGCTGCGCTTCCTCGGCTACGAGGCGGGCTCTCTGCCCGAGACGGAACGCGTGGCGGAGGTGAACTTCTCGGTACCGCTCTGGCCGGGCATGCCGGTCGAGGCGCAGGAGCGTGTCGTCGACGTCGTCCGCTCTGCGGTCAGCGTAGGCGCGCCGGCTGCATGAGCGGCATCGGCCGCCATCGGCTGTTGCAGCTGCTGGCGGACGCGGCGATCATCGCCGTCTCCTGGGTGCTGGCCTTCGAGCTCCGGTTCGACCAGGGCCTCCCGGTCTACTACGACACACTGCTGCGGCGCACGATCCTGCTCGTCGTCGCGATCAAGCTCGCGGTCTTCCTCATGTTCGGGTTCCATCGCCGCTGGTGGCGCTATGTGTCGGTGCGCGACATGTGGAGTGCCGCGCGTGGCGTCGTCGTCGCGTCGGTTCTCGCGTACGTGACCGTGTACTTCGTCTCGCCGGTGCACGGGGTCGGCCTGCCGCGCTCGGTTGCGGTGATGGATCTGCTGATCACGCTCGCACTCGTCGCGGGTGCGCGCCTTGCGGCGCGCACGCTCATCGAGCGCCCGCGCTTCGGTGTCGTCGCGCGCGGCAAGGAGGTGATCGTCGTCGGGGCGGGTGACGCCGGGCGATTGATCGTCCAGGAGATGCAGCGCTCGCGCATGCTCGCGTACACGCCGATCGGCTTTGTCGACGACGACTCGCGTAAGCGGAACACGCGGATCCACGGCGTCCGCGTGCTCGGGACGATGGCCGACCTGCCGCGGATCGTACGGGAGCGCAAGCCAGACGAGGTGCTGATTGCGATTCCGTCCGCGTCGGGCGAGACCCGCCGGCTCGTGGTCGAGGCCGCGCAGGCCTCGAACGTCCCCGTGAAGACGCTGCCGGGGCTGTACGAGCTGATCTCCGGCGACCTCAACCTCGCCGGTCAGATCCGCCCGGTGCAGGTGGAGGACGTGCTCGGGCGCGAGCAGGTCGAGGTCGACTTCGAGGCGGTTGCTTCCTATCTCAAGGGCCACACCGTGCTCATCACCGGTGCGGGCGGCTCGATCGGCGCCGAGCTCTGCCGGCAGATCGCGCGCGTGGGGCCAACGCGGCTGATCCTCGTCGACAATGCCGAGACGCCGCTGTTCGAGATCGAGCGGGAGCTCGTCGACGAACGGGACTTCACGGCGGCCGTCCCGAAGCTCGTCGACGTCAAGGACGCGAAGGCGATGCGGCGCGAGGTGTTCGAGAAGTACGCGCCGACGATCGTCTTCCACGCCGCCGCCTACAAGCATGTGCCACTCATGAACACGCACCCGCTCGCGTCGGTGCGCAACAACGTCGTCGCGACGAAGGTGGTTGCCGAGCTCGCCGCAGAGTTCGACGTGGAGCGGTTCGTCCTCATCTCGACCGACAAGGCGGTCAACCCGCAGACGGTGATGGGTCAGTCGAAGGCCATCTGCGAATGGATCGTCGAGGCGCTCGGACATCGGCGTGACGTGGAAACCCGCTTCGTCGGCGTGCGCTTCGGCAACGTCCTCAACTCGTCCGGCAGCGTCATCCCGACCTTCCGCAAGCAGATTGCGAAGGGCGGGCCGGTGACGATCACGCACCCCGAGATGACCCGCTTCTTCATGACCATCCCCGAGGCCGTGTCGCTCGTCGTCCAGGCCGGCGCGATCGGCGGCCGCGGCCAGATCTTCGTGCTCGACATGGGCGAGCCCGTGAAGATCGTCGACCTCGCCTGCAACATGATCCGGCTCTCCGGCAAGGAGCCGCGGATGCCGAACGACCCCGAGACGGGCCCTCGCGACATCCCGGTGCGCTTCGTCGGCTCGCGTCCCGGCGAGAAGCTGCACGAGGTGCTCTGGGACGCCAACGAGTCCGTCGGCGACACCGTGCACCCGAAGATCATGCGCCTGAGCCGCCCGCCCATCGACGAGGCGTGGCTGCACGATCAGCTCCAGGAGCTCGCGCGGCTGGCGGACGAAGGCGACACGCTCGAGGTCGTCGCGAAGCTCGGGTCGATCGTGCGCGAGCCCAAGCGGGAGGCGATCCTCACACCGGAGCCGTCCGGCGCGACGGAGCCGCTGCCCACCCCGCACGTCCAGTAGGAAGTCGCCTGGAAGCCGTGACGAAGCCGACCGGCTGCGTCGGTACGGTGCCTCGGTGGACGCCGAGCGCATTCTCGGAGGGCTGAACGCGGAGCAACGGGCTGCCGCGGAAGCGACGCGCGGCCCGGTCTGCATCCTCGCCGGGGCGGGCACCGGCAAGACCACGACGATCACGCGGCGCATCGCCTGGCAAGTCGCGAGCGGCGCCTTCGAGCCGTCGGCGATCGTCGCCGTGACCTTCACCGACAAGGCGGCGGGTGAGCTGCGCGCGCGGCTCGGCGCCCTTGGCGTGGAAGGAGTGCGCGCCTCGACGTTCCACTCCGCTGCTCTCGCGCTGCTGCGCCGCTTCCAGGGCGATCCGGGACGGATACTCGCGACGAAGGCGCTGCTGCTGCGCCGCATCGGCAACGGCCTTCCGAAGCCGTTCCGCTTCCGTCCGGCGGGCGACCTCGCGACGGATATCGAGTGGGCGAAGATCCGGCGCCTCACGCCGGCCACGTACCTCGCTGGTCTCGGCGATCACGAGCCCCCGTTGCCGGCCGACCTCTCGGTGCGCGTCTTCCGCGAGTACGAGCAACGCAAGGCCGAGGCGGGCGCGATCGACTTCGAAGACCTGCTCGGGCTCGCGATCGGCGCGCTCGAGGACGACGCGCAGGCGGTCGCGACCGTGCGCTCGCGCTGGCAGGCATTCACCGTCGACGAGTACCAGGACGTCAACCTGCTCCAGCAGACGCTGCTCGACCTCTGGCTCGGCGAGCGCGACGACGTCTGCGTCGTCGGCGACGACTACCAGTCGATCTACGCGTTCACCGGCGCGAGCGCGCGCTGGCTGCTCGCGTTGCCGCAGCGCTTTCCGCAGACCCATGTCGTGCGGCTGGAGCAGAACTACCGCTCGACGCCGCAGGTGCTCGCACTTGCGAATCGCCTCGTGCCGAAGCTCGGCGGGTCGGAGAAGACGCTGCGGCCGACGCTCGCGGACGGGCCCGAGCCGGAGCTGCTCCGCTGCAGCACGCCCGACGAGCAGGCCATGCTCGTCACCGAGCGCGTGCGGGCCCTCGCGAAGTCCGGCGTCGCGCTCGAGGAGCAGGCGGTGCTCGTTCGGACGAACGCGCGCGCAGCCGACTTCGAGGAGGCCTTCCACGACGCGGCGATCCCGTTCCAGGGCGCCTCGCTGCTCGGCCGCGATGCGGCGCGGCGGCTGATCAAAGTGGTGCGCGGCGGCGGCTCGACCGGCGTGGCGGCAACCGTGTTGAGCCTTGCGCAGGAGCAGGGGCTCCTGGAGAGGCCGCCGGAGAAGCTCGGTGAGCGTGAGCAGACGCGACAGGCCGATCTCGCTCGTCTCGTCCGGCTCGCGGAGGAGTTCGACGACGGCGAGCGCACCCTCGCGGACTTCGCGGCGAGCCTGCAGGAGCGCTTCGGTGCGAGTGCCGGCCGCGGCGTGCACCTCCTGACGCTGCACCGTGCGAAGGGGCTCGAGTTCGAGGCGGTGTTCCTCCCGCGCCTCGAGGAGGGCGAGCTGCCGTCACGCCGTGCCCGCGGAGAGGAGCTCGCCGACGAGCGGCGACTGCTCTACGTCGGGATGACGCGCGCGAAGCGGCACCTGCTCGTCACGTGGTCGGGCAAGTCGAGCCGGTTCCTTGAGGAGATGGGCATCCGTCCAGGCGCGGCGCCCGCGTCTTCGCCGGGTGCGCCGAAGGCGAAGCTCGAGGCGACCCCCGCGGTGCTTGCGCTGAAGGAGTGGCGTCTTGCGCGGGCGCGTTCCGAGGAGGTGCCGGCGTACGTCGTCTTCAACGACCGGACGCTCGCCGAGCTCGTGCGGATGGCGCCGCGCACGATCGCGGAGCTCGCCGAGGTTCCGGGCATCGGGCCGGCGAAGCTCGAGCGCTTCGGCAGCGAGCTGCTCGCCGCGCTCGCCGACGTTGCGTAGAGCCTCTTAGGGCCAGCAGGTCCAGCGGCCGACATCCGCGATCACCGCACCGCCTCCAACGAAGAGGAGGAGCGTTGCGAGGACGAGCGTGCGCGTCGCCCAGGGCTGGTCGTCCGACGTCCGCGATAGGCCGAGCTTCAGGCCGACTCCCACGAGGAGCGCGGCTGCGGCGAAGAGCAGGGTGAAGACGGCGACAGGGCCGCTGTACAACGGCGTCTGCGGGCTCGCATAGTCGGTGCCGCACTGGAAGGGAGGCGTCGCGGCGAGCAGCAGGACGAGGCAGAGCGTTGCGACCGCCAGCGCGATGCCGAGCAAGGCGACCAGCATCTTCGAGGCCGTCCAGGGACGCGGGATGGGCATTCTCATCGGCAAGACTCCTGCCGACGAACATAGCAGATTTGCTATGTCAGGGCGGAGAGCAGCAGCTCGAGCATCAGCGCCGGGCTGCGACGAACGCCTGCGCCTTCGGCGGGGTCGCGCTTCCGCAGATCGAGTGCGCGCGGATCGGTGAGGGGCTTCAGCCGTCCGTCGCGGATCAGCGCCTCATCGACACCGCCGAGCCGGCCGCCGTACGTTGTGTAGACGGGCACACCGAGTGCCGCGGCCTCGCGGTTCATCGTGCCGCCCGCCGAGACGACGAGGTCGGCGAGCGCGATCAGGCTCTGCGCGTCGACGGCCGTCTCGGGGAGGATCACCGACGGGAGGTCGAGCGCGCGAACGTACTCGCGCTGCTCCTCGGTGCGCGGCAACACGAATGCGTGCACGTTCTCGAGCCGGCCGAGGTGGTCGAGCGTCATCGGGAAGAGCGGGTTCGAGTGGCGGTGGTAGAGCGAGACGTCGGGCGGCGGGCGCAACACGACGAGCACGCGGCTCGGCTCGACGCCGAACCGGTCGAGCAGCGAGCGGTCGGGCTCGAAGTCGGAGAGGTAGTACTCCTCCTTCAGGCCGGGGTACTGCACGAGCTTGGGCGGCCGCACGCCGTACGGCTCCAGGCGCTCGGCCGGGATCGCGTCGGGAACCACGACCTTCGTTGCCGCGCGGCAGCCGATCTGGTGCTGGAGCGTCGCGAACTCGTAGTCGAACGTCGTCGAGCTCGGAATGCCGAGCCGGCGGGCGGTCAGCGTCAGCTCGTGCGAGCCGTGCGCCAGCGCGACGTCGAAGTCGCGGCCTTTCGCCCATTTCTTCAGTGCGCCGAGGCGATGCGTCATCTGCCGCGCCTTCTGGACGCGCGACCGTCCGCCGTGCCGGCCGATCACGTCGGCGGAGAGGCCGTGCAGCTCGAGCAGTTGCAGCGTCTGCGCGTACTCACGCGCGGTGATCTCCACCTCGTCGCCGCGCTCGCGCATCAGCTCGATCAGCGGCCGGAAGACGAGGACGTGCGCGCTCGCCGTCATGTCGATCCAGACGCGCATCAGAGCCGCTCCACGACCCGGAAGCGCGTCGCCACGATCTTCGTCTCCGGTGTGATGGGTTGCTGGAAGAACTCCTCGTGCGCGACGCGCCAGTCGTCGACGGTCTCGAAGCCCTCGCCTTCGTCGCGGGCGAACTGTTCGTCGATCTCGGCGGCCGGAAGCAGGCTCGCTTCGGTGACCTCGACGACGGCGACCGGCTCGTCGTCGTAGTCGTGCAGGACGAATCTGTCGCCGGGCGACGCGATTTCTTCACCCTCGGCCTCGTAGTCGGACCAGAGCCCGGCTGTCGACGTCTTCTCGCCCGCGAGCACGGCCGCGACGAGCTGCCGGCGCAGCTCCGTGCGCGGATACCCGAGCTCGAACGGCGGCAGGTCGCTCATGTGACGAGCGCGTCCATGCGCGCGGAGTGCAGGTGGGGAGGCTCTTGCTCGACGTGTCGCTCGTACCAGAGCGTGAACGAGAGCAAGCCCCAGAGCTGGCGGCTGCGATCTTCCATGCCGGCCACATGCTCGCCGATCAGGCGCGTCACCGTCTCGGGGCGGAAGAAGCCCTGGCGCGCGAGCGTCTCGGGGGAGAGCGTCTCGCGCGCGAACGGCTCGAGCTCGCCGCGCAGCCACGCCGCGGCAGGGATCGAGAAGCCGCGCTTGCGTCCCTGCACGATCTCCTTCGGGACGAGGGGGGCGACGGCCTTCCGCAGCAGCACCTTCTTCGCAAGGCCGCGCACCTTGTGGCGGGTCGGCAGCCCGAACGCGAAGTTCGTCACCGCCGGGTCGAGAAACGGCACGCGCGCCTCGAGCGAGTGCGCCATCGATGCGCGGTCGGTCTTCACGAGCAGGTCGTCGACGAGGTAGATGCCGAAGTCGACGTCCTGGAGGCGTGAGAGCGAATCGGCGCCCTCGGTCTCGCGGTAGCGCCGGCGGTAGACGTCGACCGGGTCGAAGGGCGCGCTGCGTCCCGTGAGCTCCGAGCGCGCCTCGGCGGAGAAGATCTCCTTCCAACCGTGGTGGCGCTCGAGCGGCGGAAGATGCGCCGCTCGCACGAAGCGCTTCGCCTTGTAGTCGAAGCTCGCCTTCGACGTGGACGTCGGCAGCCGCTCGACCAGCGGCCGCGCCAGTCGCGCGAGCGGTGCGACGCGGTCGGCGAGCAGGTCGGCGGCGTACGTGTAGTAGCCGCCGAAGAGCTCGTCGCCGCCTTCTCCCGAGAGCGCGACCTTCACGTGCTCGGCTGCGAGCTGCGACACGAGGGACGTCGGCAGCGCAGACGAGTCGGCGAACGGCTCGTCGAACGTCTCCGCGAGGGCCGGCAGCAGCACCGTCGGATCGGGGCGGACGAGCAACTCGTGGTGCGTCGTGCCGTAGCGCTCGGCGACGAGGCGCGCGTCCGCGCGCTCGTCGAAGCTGCGCTCCTCGAAGCCGATCGTGAACGTGTGGATCGCATCCGTGCTCTCCTCGGCGGCAACGGCCGCAAGTGCGGCCGAGTCGACGCCGCCTGAGAGCAGCACGCCGACGGGGACATCGGAGAGAAGATGCGCTTTGACCGAGTCGCGCAGGCGCGCGCGGAGCTCCTCGGTCAGCTCCGCCTCGTCGTCGGTGCGCAACTCCTCGACCGGCACCGGGCCGGGCCGCGCGTAGCGCTCGATGTGCACTGCGCCGGTCTCTTCCCAGACGAGCAGGTGCCCGGGCGGGAGCTTGCGGATCTCGCGGAAGATCGAGTACGGCGCCGGGATCGAGTTGAAGGCGAGGAACGCCTCGAGTGCGTCGAGGTCGATCTCGCCGCGCGGCAGCGCGCGCAGCTCGGACGCGAATTCGAGCACGCCGCCGACGTGGCGGTAATAGAGCGGCTTGATCCCGTACCGATCGCGGGCGAGCACGACGCGTCGCCGCCGCGCGTCCCAGATCGCGACCGCGAACATTCCGCGCAGCCGCCGGGCGAACTCCGGGCCGTGCTTCTCGTAGAGGTGCAGGTGCACCTCGGTGTCGCTGCGCGTGCGGAAGGTGTGGCCGTCGCGCTCGAGCTCGCGGCGCAGCTCGGGGAAGTTGTAGATCTCGCCGTTCTGCACGACGGTGCACGAGCCGTCCTCGCTGCTCATCGGCTGGTCGCCGCCGGCGAGGTCGATGATCGCGAGCCGGCGTGCGGCCAGGCCGACGGGGCCGTCGACGTGCATCCCGCCGCTGTCGGGGCCGCGGTGGACGAGCGCGTCGCTCATCGCGGCCAGGCGGTCGCGGTCGGGCGGGCCGTCCGGCGACGCGATTCCGCAGATCCCGCACATGCGGCCTTACTCTACGGTCCTGCGCGTTCGGCTCGGCTCGGCCTCTGCAGCGACTGCCGGAGGACGCGCCAGGCGGTCGCCGCCACGGTGCGCAGGTAGAGCCGCATCGAGCGGTCGGCGATCCATTCGAGGTCGTGCGCGAGCTTCTCCGCCATCGAGGTCTCGTAGCCGCGGCGAACCTGAGCCAGCCCGGTGAGCCCGGGGCGGACGATCAGCCGCTGCCAGTACGCCGGCAGGTCGTGCGCGAGCTCCTCGAAGAACACGGGACGGATGGGCCGCGGGCCGACGAGGCTCATGTCGCCGCGCAGCACGTTGATGAACTGCGGCAGCTCGTCGAGCTGCGTCGCCTTCAGCCACTTGCCGAGCGACGTGAACTCGTCCTGCGTGCGGCGAACGAGCTCCTCGCCGAGGTAGGGCCCGAGCCGCGACTCGGCGTCTGCGTTCAGCGTCCGGAACTTCAGCATCGTGAACACGCGGCCGCCGCGCCCGACGCGCTCGCCGCGGTAGAGGACCGGGCGGCCGCTCGTCAGCAGGATGGCGAGGGCAATCGGGCCGCCGATGGGCAATGCGAAGACGAGGCAGAGCGTCGAGAGCGTGACGTCGAGGCCGCGCAACAGCAGGTCGCGGGGCCGTTCGGGCGTCTCGAGCGCGAGCTGCCGGTAGCCCCGAACGAGCGTGTCCTCGATCCGCGGGGCCGGCTGCTTGGGCACACGACGATGCTAGTCGTCTGACCGGCAACGTTCCGGGGTCTCCGGCCCGCGATCACGCTGCGCCTGAGCCCGCCGTCGCCCTTATCAAGGCAACCAGCCTTAACGGCGGGCGACGACGGCCTCACGCTTGGTGCTCGCGACCCGGAAACCGGCGGAACGTCACCGGCCAAACGACAGTGGTCTACGCGGTCCTAGCGTGCATAATGATCGCTTATGGACACGCGTCAGCTTGCCGCATTTTGCGCGGTCGTCGAGCGGCGCAGCTTCTCGCAGGCGGCCGAGCAGCTCGGCGTCACGCAGCCTGCCGTCAGCCTGCAGATCCGGTCACTCGAGAAGCGGCTCGGCCTGCAGCTGCTCGACAGGTCCGGCCGCCGCGTCGAGCCGACGGAGGCGGGCAGCCGCCTCTACCGGAGCGCGCAGCGGCTGCTGGCCATGGAGGAGCAGCTGCTCGCGGATCTGGGCGACGAGGCGGAGGGCGAGCTCGCGGGGCGCCTCGAGATCGGCGCCTCGACCGGGCCGGGCGGAACCGTGTTGCCGGTGGTGCTCGCCGAGTTCCAGCAGCTCCATGCGGGTGTGCACGTCGCGCTCGCGGTGTCCGACACGCAACACGTCGTGGAGCAGGTGGCACGGCGCGAGGTCGAGCTCGGCGTCGTCGGCGCGTCGCGGCGGCATCGCGGCGTCGTCTTCGAACCGTTCTTTCGCGACGAGGTGGTGCTCGCCGTCCCGCGCGGGCACCGATTCGCGGGCCGGACGGTGACGCTCGACGAGCTGAAGGCCGAGCCGCTCGTGCTGATGCAGGAGGGCGCAGGCGTGCGGCAGGTGATCGAGGAAGAGTTGCGCGCCGCCGGGCTTCGCCTGCGCGACCTCGACGTGCGCCTCGAGCTCGGGCTGCAGGAGTCGGCACGCAGCGCGGTCGTCGCCGGATACGGCATCACGTTCATCTCGCGCTCTGCGATCGAGGCCGATCTCGCGGCAGGCACCGTCGAGATCGGGCGCGTCGAAGGTCTCGAGCCCTCGCGCGAGATCTCACTCGTTCGGTCGGTGGGTCGCGCAGAGACACGCGTCGCGCAGGCGTTCGTCGCGTTCGCGAGGTCGCGGCTCGCGTGATCGTCCGCTGGGGCCTCGACGCGCTTCCCGAGGTGCTCGCCGAGCTCGACATCCGCTCGCCGCTGCTCGTCGCGGGACCGCGCTGGGACGCGCTCGAGCTGCCGTTCGATCCGCATGCGCGCTGGACCGAGGTGCCGTCGCACCGCATCGACGAGGCGGCGGCGCAGGCGCGCGCCGGTGACGGCGTCGTCGCACTCGGAGGCGGAAGCGCCGTGGATCTCGGCAAGGCGATCTCCGCAGCCACCGAGCTGCCGCTCGTCTCGATCCCGACGACGTATGCCGGCGCGGAGTGGACGACGTACTACGGCGTGCGTGATCCCGACCGGAAGATGCGCGGCGGCGGCTCCGGCGCGCGGCCGGGCGGCATCGTCTACGAGGTCGAGCTCACGCTCGGCTTGCCGCGTGAACCGACCGTCGGGACGTCGATGAACGCGCTCGCGCACTGCGCGGAAGCGCTCTACGTGCACGGTCACAACGAGGACGCCGATGCGCACGCGCTCGACGGCGCGCGGCTGATCGCGGCATGGCTGCCCCAGGTCGTCGAGCGGCCGAACGACCGCGAGGCGCGCACTGAGCTCCTGGGCGGTGCCTGCCATGGCGGCGCCGCCTTGGGCGGCTCGATGCTCGCGCTCGGGCACGCGATGGCGCAGGCCGTCGGCGGACGCTACGGCCTGCCGCACGGAACGCTGAACGGCATCTGTCTTCCGGCGGCGCTTCGCTTCAACGCGCGCCATGCGCCCGAGCCCCTGCGCCGCTTCGGCGAGGCGGTCGGCGGGGATCCCGCGACGCGCGTCGAGGAGCTCGCGGCGCTCGGCGGCGTGACGAGGCTCCGCGAGCTCGGCGTCCCCGAGGAGGACCTGCCTGAGCTGGCGGTCGCGGCGGCGCAGCGCGCAGGCAACCAGGCCAACCCGCAGCCTGCGACGCCAGCAGAGATCGAGCAACTCCTACGCTCGGTCTGGTGAGGCTTCAGCGGAAGCGTCGCCCCTCGTCGCGGCGGTAGCCCGCCGCCGCGGCCACCGCGAAGGCAACAGAGAACCCGAAGAGCGCAAGCCAGTGGCGCCCGCCGACGCCACCACCGCGGGCCGCGCTCCAGAGAACGTCGCCCCACTGACGCGTCGGCAGGTACGGCCCGATCGTCGCGAGCGCGTGCGGCAGCCCGCGCGGTCCCGTCCAGAGGCCGCCGGCATATGCGAAGCCGAGGTAGAGCAGGTTCGCAACCGGTAGCGCGCCCTTCGCCGGCACCCAGTACCCGAGCGCGATCCCGAGCAGCCCGAGCGGGACGGCGCCTGCGCCGAGGACGAACGCGAGCCGTAGCCACCCGACGGCCGAGAGCGAGATCGGGCGCGTCGCGGCAGCGAGGATGAGCACAGGCGCCACGGAGGCGGCGGCGAAGACGAGCGCCGAGCCCAGACGGCCGGCAAAGCGAACGGCGGCCGATGCCGGCAGCGTCCGCAGGTACGCCTCCCACGGCTCTTCCCGCTCGATCGCGATGCCGACGCCGAACTGGAAGAAGGCGACGCCGAGGATCGCGTACGCGGCGAAGGAGGCCATGAGGACGGTCGGATCGGACCGCGACTGCGGTAGGCCGAAGAGTGCGTAGAACCCGACTGGCAGCGCCAGCGTCGGTACGAGGAACATCGGGTAGCGCGCCAGCTGGCGAAGCTGCGCCACCGCATGGATGAGCGCGAGCCTCATGGCGCGTCCTCGGTCAGCGCGACAAACGCCTCCTCGAGCGTCGCCGGCGTCACCTCCAGCCCCTCGAGGCTGGCGTCGTGCCGGACGAGCTCCCGCACGACCTCGCCGGCGTCACGGACGTACAGCATCGTCGCCCCGTTCAGGAGCTCGCGGCGGACGACACCCGGCACCTCGGGCACGCCCGTCGCAGCGATCCGGATCCGCGCGAGGCCGGCGCGCGCGCGGACGGCATCGACGGTGCCCTCGGCACGGACGCGGCCGGCGGCGATGACGGTCACGCGGCCTGCGAGCGCCTCGGCCTCCTCGAGCTGGTGCGTCGAGAGGAGCACGGCGCCGCCCGCGGCGGCATGACGGCGGATCGCGGCCCAGAGGACCCGGCGCGATGCGACGTCCAGGCCGGCTGTCGGCTCGTCGAGCACGAGCAGGCTTGGCGCGCCGGCGAACGCGAGCGCGACCGAGAGCCGACGGCGCTGCCCGCCGGAGAGGCCGCCCACCTGCCGTCGCGCGTGCGGGACGAGGTCGAAGGTCTCCAGTAGCTCCTGCGTGGCACGCGGCTGTGGATAGTGCGCCCGGACGAGATCGAGCGTCTCTCGTACGGTCAGCGTCTGCGGCAGGCTCGTCTCCTGCGGCGTACAGCCGAGCCGGAGCCGCGAGGCGCTCCGGCGCGGATCGCAGCCGAACAGCCGCGCGCGACCGGCATCCGGCCGGCGCAAGCCGACGAGGGTGCTGAGCGCGGTCGTCTTCCCGGCGCCGTTCGGTCCGAGCAGGGCATGGATCTCGCCGCACGCGACGGAGAGGTCGACTCCGTCGAGTGCAACCGTTCGACCGAACGACTTCGAGACGCCCTCGAGCGCCGCGGCCGTGACGGCGCTCACGACGGCTCCTCGAGCAGGACCAGCAGGTCGTACACGACGTGGGCGCTGACGGCGGCCGCGAGCCCTGCCGGGGTCAGCGCGGCCGTCGCGAGCACCGCGCCGAGGAGGGCGTGCGCGAGTCGCGCACGCGGGCCGTGCGCCGCCGCGAAGCCCGCGGCGTCGAGCGCAACGGCGCCGCCGCGAAGCCCGCG
>JAOPYX010000140.1 GCA_025964535.1 Actinomycetes bacterium
GAGGAGCTCCGTGGCGCAGCCGAGGCGGGCGCGACCGTCGTGCTCGACGCCCCGGACGAGCCTGCCCGCGCCGCTGCCGCGGGCGTGCGGCGTGCGTTCGTCCGCCTCACGCCGGGCGTCGAGGCCGTGACGCACCAGTCGATCCAGACCGCGCACGACGAGTCGAAGTTCGGCCTCGCGGCCGGCCCCGCGCTCGTGGTGATCGACGAGGCGCGCCGTCTCGGCATCGAGGTCGCCGGCGTGCACTTCCACGTCGGCTCGCAGCTCGCGCGCGTCGACGAGAGCCTCGTCGCCGTCGAGCGGCTCGCCGCGTTCTGCGAGCGGGCTCGCACGGAGCTCGACTGGACGCCCGCGGTGCTCGACATCGGCGGCGGGCTCGGAATTCGCTACACGCGCGAGGAGCGAGTGCCGGAGATCGAGGAGTTCGTGGGCCCGCTCGTGCAACGGCTGCGCGAGCGCTGGCCCGACCCCGTGCAGGTCGTGCTCGAGCCGGGGCGCTCGCTCGTCGGACGCGCCGGCGTCACGCTCTACCGCGTCGGAGTGCTGAAGGACAGCGGCGGTGTTCGCTACGCCGCGATCGACGGTGGGATGTCCGACAACCCGCGGCCGCAGCTCTACGGCGCCCGTTACGAGGCGCTGCTCGCAAACCGCGCCGACGAGCTGCCCGACGGCGTCTTTCGCATCGCCGGCAAGCATTGCGAGTCGGGCGACGTGCTGATCGACGCGGCCGAGCTCCCGCACCCGCGCCGCGGCGACCTGCTCGCCGTGCCGGCGACCGGTGCGTACACGCTGACGATGGGGTCGAACTACAACGGCGTGCCGCGTCCCGCGGTCGTGCTCGTTCGCGACGGAGAGGCCCGGTTGATCCGGCGGCGGGAATCCGTCGAGGACCTGCTCCGTTATGACCAGTAATGAGCGAGCACAGCGTTGCGATCTGGTCGGACTACATCTGACCGTTCTGCCGGCTCGGCCAGTCGACGGCCGAGTGGATGCGGGACCGGTTCGGTGCCGAGATCACCTGGCTTTCGTATGACCTCCATCCGGAGTACCCGCCGGAGGGCGTCTCGCGCGCGGAGCTGCACGCCCGCTACGGCGCGGCGGCCCACGAGCGCATCCAGGCGCAATTCGAGCGGCAGGGCCTGACCTACAACCCGCCGCCCGAGGTCGTGCCGAACACTCGGCTCGCCCTGCAGCTCACGGAGCTCGCGCATGCACGCGGGCTCGGCGCGCAGATGCACGACCGCTTGATGGATGCGTACTGGGTCGAGGCGCGCAACATCGGCGACGCAGATGAGCTGCGTGCACTGGCCGCAGAGCTGGGGATCGATGACGCCGACGTTGCTTGGGAGGATGCGACGTATCTCGAAAGAGTGGTCGCGTCGACCGCTCAGGCGCACTCGATCGGCGTGACCGGCGTTCCCGGCTTCCTGCTCGACAGGCGGTTGCTCGTCCTCGGCGCGCAGCCGCGCGAGCTGTTCGAGCAGGCTTTCGCTCAGCTCGCAGAGAGCGGCTAGGCTCGATCGATGGCAGCGAGGCTCGGCCGCATCCCCGGCGTCGTGCTCATCAGCGTCGCCGCGGCGATGTGGGGCACCGATGCGCTCTTCCGCCGGCCGCTCGCGCATTCGATCTCGGCGGCGACGATCGTGTTCGGCGAACACGTGATCCTCGTCGCGATCACGCTGCCGCTCCTCGCACCGGCCCTCGTCGCGCTCTGGCGCGCAGGGACGCGCTATGTGCTCGCGGGAATCGCCGTCGGCGCAGGCGCGTCCGCGCTCGCCACGATTCTCTTCACCCAGGCGTTCGCGCACGGCGACCCGATCACGCCGGTCGTGCTGCAGAAGGTCCAGCCGCTCGTCGCCGTCGCGGGCGCAGCGGTGCTGCTCGGCGAGCGGCCGCGCCCGCGGTTCATGTGGTTCTTGCTGCCGGCCGTCCTCGGGATCTGGCTGATCGGCGTGCAGCACCCGCTCGACCCGCACGCGCGCGGCCTCACGCCGATCGTCGAGGCGCTCGCCGCGGCCGTGCTCTGGGCGCTCGGGACGGTGCTCGGCCGCTTCCTCTCGCGCAAGCTGACCTTCGAGCACATCCTCGCCGTGCGCTTCGCCTTCGGGCTCGTGGCAAGCGCGATCGCGCTCCCGCTCGTCGGTGCGAAGGCGTATGCCGGCGTCCACGACAGCCTCTGGATCCTCTATCTCGCGATCGTCACCGGGCTGCTCGCGCTCGCGCTCTATTACTACGGCCTGAAGCGGACGCCCGCGACGCTGGCGTCCCTCGCCGAGCTCGCCTTCCCGGTCACGGCGGGCCTCGTCGGCATCTACGCGTTCAACTCGAACTTGCGCTGGACACAGTGGATCGGGGTCGCGATCACCGTCGCCGTCGTCAGCCTCCTCCCCGTTCGCCGCAGCCGGGAGACCGTCGCGGTCGCCCCGGCCGACGCGCCCCTCGCCGCCGCGGCCTAGCCCGGCTCCGAGATTGTCGCATCGGCGCCTACCGGGATAGGCTCCGCGGCATGAACCTGCGCGACACACCCGAGGAAGCAGCCTTTCGCGCCGAGCTGCGCACGTGGCTGGACGAAAACCTGCCGGAAGAGCGGCGTGGACGGCGGGGCGGCGAGCAACGCTTCGGCGACGACTTCGGCCGCGACTGGAGCCGCAAGCTCTACGAGGCGGGCTACGCCGGGCTGACCTGGCCGAAGGAGTACGGCGGTGCCGGCGCTCCCTACAGCTTCCAGGCGATCTTCTACGAGGAGATGGCGCGAGCCCAGGCGCCGTCGCACGTGGGTGTCATCGGCCTCGGCATGGCCGGTCCGACGATCATGGCCCACGGCACCGAGGAGCAGAAGCAGGCGCATCTCTCGAAGATCCTGTCGGCGGAGGAGATCTGGTGCCAGGGCTTCTCGGAGCCGGGCGCGGGCTCCGACCTCGCCGCCGCACGCACCCGCATGGAACGGCGAGGCGACGTGTTCCTCGTGAACGGCCAGAAGGTCTGGTCGTCGTTCGCGCACATTGCCGACTGGTGCATCCTCATCGGCCTCAGCGATCCGGAGGCGCCGCGGTACAAGGGCCTCAGCTACATGATCGTCGACATGCACTCGCCCGGCGTCGAGGTGCGACCGCTGCGCCAGATCACGGGCGAGGCGGAGTTCAACGAGATCTTCTTCACCGATGTCGAGGTGCCGGCCGAGAATCTCCTCGCGGAGGAGGGTCAGGGCTGGCAGGTCGCGATGACGACGCTGCTGCACGAGCGCGGCACGCTCGGCTTCGCGCTCACCGCCGCGCTCGAGGTGGGCGTCGACCGGCTGATCGAGGTTGCGCGCGAGCGGGCGAACGGCGACGCCGTCGCTCGTGACCGCGTCGCGCAGGAGTGGATCGAGCTGCAGGCGTTGCGCTACACGAACTATCGCTCGCTCGGCACGTACCAGCGCACGGGCATTCCAGGCCCCGAGGGCTCGGCGATCAAGCTGCGCTGGTCCGAGCAGAACCAGCGGATGACGAAGCTCGGTCGCGAGCTGCTCGGCGCGGAGGGAATCCTCGACGACGGGTGGTGGCACTACCAGCAGCTCCGCAGCCGGGGCAACACGATCGAAGCCGGCACGTCGGAGGTGCTCCGCAACATCGTCGCTGAGCGCGTGCTCGGCCTCCCGAAGGGCAGGTAGCCGTGGACTTCGCGCTGACAGAGGAACAGCAGGAGCTGAAGAGCGCCGCCCGCGCGTGGCTGTCCGAGCGCTACCCGCTCGACCGCGACTTCGACGCGCCGCAGGACGATCGCTGGGCGGAGCTTGCCGAGCTCGGCTGGCTTGGCGTCTCGGTCTCCGAAGAGGAAGGCGGTGTCGGTCTCGGGTTCGTCGAGGAGGCACTGATCCTCGAGGAGATGGGGTACGCGCTCTACCCCGGCCCGTACCTTGCGACGGTCGGCTTCGCGCTCGCGACGCTCGGCCCGGAGGAGCGCGCCGCGGTGGCAGCCGGCACGACGAAGTGGTCGGCGGAGATCGACGGCCTGGTGCCGTGGCTCGGCTCGGTCGACGAGGTCGTCGGGATGGACGGAGCAGCGCACGACGCCGGCGGCGAAGAGGTCGCAACGGTCGATCCCGATCGTCCGGCGGGACGCCTCGCGCCGGGCGACGGGACGTCGCTCGCGGGGTCGCGTGACGTCGCGCGTGCGCGCGCAGCGATGGCCGCGGAAGCTGTCGGCATCGCGCAACGCGTACTCGAGCTCGCGATCGCACACGTGTCGACACGCGAGCAGTTCGGCAAGCCGGTCGGCGTCTACCAAGCCGTCGCGCACCAGCTCTCCGACACGTACGCCGACCTCGAGCTCGCGCGCTCGCTCGCCTACTGGGCGGCGTGGTGCGTCGCGGAGAACGACGATCAGGCGGCGGTCGCGGCAGCAGCGGCGAAGGCCTTCGCTGCGGAGGCCGCAGTGACGGCCTGCGAGCGGTCGATCCAGGTGCACGGGGGAACCGGGTTCACCTGGGAGCATCCTCTGCACCGCTTCTACAAACGGGCGTTGTGGCTGCACGGCACCGGCTCCCGCCCCACCGCGCTGCGAGCCGAGATCGCGGACGCAGTGATCGGCGCTCCCGTACCGGCGTAGGAGAGGAGACACCGTGGACGGCCTGATGATGGACTTCCAGCTGACGCTCCCGCACTTGCTGCGGCGCGCCGAGACCTACTTCGGGAACGGCGAGATCGTCACGCGCCTCCCCGACAAGACGTTCCATCGCACGACGTACGCGGACACGATGCGGCGCGCGCGGCAGCTCGCAGTCGCGTTGAAGGAGCTCGGCCTCGAACGAGGCGACCGAGTCGCAACGCTCTGCTGGAATCATCACCAGCATCACGAGGCGTACTTCGGGATTCCGTGCGGCGGCTTCGTGCTGCACACGCTGAACCTGCGCCTGCATCCGAACGACCTCGCGTACATCGCGAACCACGCCGGCGACCGCGCGGTGATCGTCGACCGCAGCCTCTTGCCGCTGCTCGAGCAGTTCAGGGACCGCACGCAGATCGAGCACGTGTTCGTCGTCGAGGACTCGTACGAGGAGCTGCTCGCGGGTGCCGACGCCGACGACTGGGTGGATCCCGAGCTCGACGAGAGGGAAGCGTCGGCCATGTGCTACACGAGCGGCACGACAGGGCTGCCGAAAGGCGTCACCTACTCCCACCGCTCGACGGTGCTGCACGCGCTCGGCGTCGCCGCAAACAACCCGCTCGGGCTCGGCGTCTCCGTCGCCGACCCGATCCTGCCGGTCGTCCCGATGTTCCACGCGAACGCGTGGGGCTACCCCTACATCGCGACGATGGTCGGCGCGAAGCTCGTCTATCCGGGCCTGCATCTCGACCCCGAGAGCCTGCTCGACGCGCTCGCGGGAGAGAAGGTGGCGTGGGCCGCCGGCGTGCCGACGATCTGGATGGGCATCCTGCAGCTGCTCGACGCGAACCCGGGCAGGTGGGACCTCTCGGCGATCAAGGGTATGTTCGTCGGCGGCGCCGCTGTCCCGCGCGCGATGATCGCCGCGTTCGAGCAGCGTCACGGCATTCCGATCGTTCAAGGCTGGGGCATGACAGAGACCTCGCCCGTCGCGTCGACGGCGTGCCTGCCGCACGACCTCGCGGACGTCGAAGACGAGGAGCGTTTCGACCTCTTGGCGTTCGCAGGGATGCCGCTTCCCTTCGTCGAGTTGCGCGCGCGCGTGGGCGACGAGGAGATTCCATGGGACGGCGAGGCGATGGGCGAGCTCGAGGTACGCGGGCCGTGGGTCGCGTCGGGGTACTACGACACGCCCGAGCAGGCCGACAGGTGGACGGACGACGGCTGGTTCAAGACGGGCGACATCGTCTCGATGCACCCGCGGGGCTACGTCCAGATCAAGGACCGCTCGAAGGACGTGATCAAGTCCGGCGGCGAGTGGATCTCGTCGGTCGAGCTCGAGAACGCACTCATGGCGCATCCGGCTGTCGCGGAGGCTGCGGTGATCGCGATCCCCGACGACAAGTGGGGGGAGCGGCCGCTCGGCTGCGTCGTGTTGAAGCCCGGCGCGGCGGCGACGGCGGACGAGCTGCGCGAGTTCCTCGCGCCGCAGTTCGCGAAGTGGTGGCTTCCCGAACGCTTCGAGTTCGTGGACGAGATCCCGAAGACGAGTGTCGGGAAGTTCCGGAAGACCGCGCTGCGCGACATGTTCGCGCAAGAGCCCACACCGGCTCAGCCCGCTTGAGGGCCGCGGTCATCAACGCGGTCGACGGGCCGTTCGAGCTCGTCGAGCTTCCCGATCCCCTGCCGAACGGCAAGGTTCTCGTGCGTGTGCGCGCAGCGGGGATCAACTTCGCCGACGTGCTCGTGCGGCGCGGACGGTATCCGCAGATGCCCGAGTTCCCGGCCGTGCTCGGCTCTGAGATCGCGGGCGAGCTCGAGGACGGAACGCGGGTGATGGCGCTCACGTCGGGCTCCGGCGGCTACGCGGAGCTCGCCACGGTCGATCGCGCGCAGATCGTGCCGCTCCCGGACAACGCGAGCTTCGCGGAGGGGGCCTCGTTTCTCATCACGTTCCTCAGCGCATACATCCCGCTGACGCGGCAGGTGCGCGTTCGGAGCGACTCGACCGTGCTGGTGTACGCGGCGGCGGGCGGCGTCGGGACCGCGACGATCCAGGTTGCTCGTGCGCTCGGCGCACGCGTCGTTGCGGCGGTCGGCTCGGCGGAGAAGATCGAGGTCTGCCTCGAGCTCGGCGCCGAGGAGGCGTACGTCTACGGAGAGCTGCCGCAGGATCTCCGGGTGGACGTCGTCGTCGACCCGGTCGGCGGCGAGCTCTTCGCCGGTTCGTTCGCCCGGCTGAAGCCGCTCGGAGCGGTCGTGGCGATCGGCTCCGCGGCGGGCGCGTGGAGCACGATCGAGCCGGCGCGTCTCGTCGGGCGCAACGTCGGTCTCTACGGCTTCTATCTCGGCCGGCTCCTGCGGCTCGAGCCCGAGATCGTCGGCACCGCCGTCGGCGAGCTGCTCGAGCTCTGGCAGAACGGCGCACTGCGACCACTCGTCGGCGCGGAGCTACCGCTCGACCAGGTCGAGCAGGCGCACGAGCTCGTCGAGTCGCGAAGGAGCGTGGGAAAGGTCGTGCTGGCGCCGTGAAGGTCTTGATCACCGGTGGACGGGGCGGCCTCGGGCGCGCCTTCGCAGAGGCACTCGGCGACGCAGAGATCACCGCGCTCGACCTGCCGGAGTTCGACGTCGGCGACACCGCGTCCTGGCGTTCGCTCGAGGGCGAGTACGACGTGGCGTTCCTCAACGCGGGCGTCATCACCGGTGAGAGCTCGATCGACGCGTTGACGGACGAGCAGTACTCGCGCGCGGTGCGCGCGAACATCGACGGAGTCGTGTACGGCGTGCGAGAGCTAGCGGCGCGATTGATGCCGAACGGCGGCTCGATCGTCGCGACGGCGTCGCTTGCGGGTCTCACCGCGGCGCCCATGGATCCGATCTATGCGCTCACGAAGCACGCAGTGATCGGCTTCGTGCGGAGCGTCGCCTCGCAGCTCGCCATCCAGGGCATCCGCATCAACGCGCTCTGCCCTGGGTACACGGACACCGGGATCGTCCCGGACGAGCTGCGCGGCGTCCTCGACGTTCCGCTCATGGAGCCGTCGTTCGTTGCAGAGGCGGCGTTGCGCGCGCTGAACGACGAGGAGACGGGCGGCGCCTGGGTCGTGCAGCCGAACCGCGTCCTGCAGTTCCGCTTCCCGCACGTTCCGGGGCCCCGGTAGCGCGTGGACTACGGGTTCCGCGCCTCGCGCGCGAGCCGCTCGCGTAGCGCAGCCTTCACGGCCGGCCACTCGTCGTCGATCACGCTGTACCACGCCGAGTCTCGCCGCTTGCCGCCGCGCACGAGCATGTGCTTGCGGAAGACGCCCTCGAGCTCGGCGGGCAGCGCGGCGAGCGCCGCGCGCGCTCGTTCGTTCGCGGCGTCGGTCTTGAACTCGACGCGCAGGAAGCCTTCGTCCTCGAACGCGTGCTGCATCAGCAGCAGCTTCGCCTCGGTGTTGGCTCCTGTCCCCCATGCCTGCGACGCGAGCCACGTGTTCCCGATCTCCGCCACGCGGTCGCCGTCGCGCACGTTGAGGTAGCTCGTGTGCCCGAGCGGCACGCCGTCGACGAGCGTCGCAAACGGGAGCGTGCCGGGCGCGAGCATCGCCTCGAACCACTCGCGGAATGCTTCGCGGCTCTGGTCGGCGCGCACTCGCATCCAGCGCCAGACGCGCTCGTCCTGCGCGACGTCCCAGAGCGGTTCCTCGTGCCGGTCCTCGAGCGGCTCGAGCCGCACGCGGTCGCCCTCGAGCGCTACGTGAAACGCCAGGTTCCGCCGTCCTCGAACGCGCCCAGGATTCGTCGTGCGACGACCATCTTGTGCACCTCGTCGGCGCCGTCGTAGATCCGTGCGCCGCGCGCCATCCGGTACATCATCGCGAGCGGCGCGTCCTCGGTCATGCCGAGGCCGCCGTGCACCTGCAGTGCGCGGTCGATGACATCGTGCAAGACGCGCGCCGCGTAGAACTTGATCAGCGACACCTCGACGCGCGCCTCGTCGCCCTCGTCCAGACGGTGCGCGGTCTGCAGTGTCATCAGGCGGCACGCCTGGATCTCGGCGGCCGACTCGGCGATCCAATTCTGGATCGTCTGCTTGTCGGCGAGCGGCTCGCCGCCCACCTTGCGCTCCAGCGAGTACGAGCACATCAGCTCGAACGCGCGCTGCATCTGGCCGAGCCAGCGCATCACGTGATGGATGCGGCCGGGACCGAGGCGCTTCTGCGCGAGCTTGAAGCCGTCGCCGGGGGCGCCGAGCGTGTTCGCTACGGGCACGCGCACGTCCGTCCAGCGCGTCTCGCAGTGCGTTCCCCAGCCGTGACCCTCATGGCCCATCACGGGGATCTTCCGCACGAGCTCGTAACCCGGCGCGTCGGTGGGGACGACGATCATCGACGCGCGCTTGTGCGGCGGTGCGTCCGGGTCGGTGACGGCCATGAGGATCCCGAAGCCTGCGCCGTCGGCCGCCGACGAGAACCACTTGTGCGCGTTGATCACCCAATCGTCGCCGTCGCGAACGGCGCGACTCTGCAGGTTCGTCGGGTCGGAGCCGGCGTTCTCCGGCTCGGTCATCCCGAAGAACGACCGCGTCTCACCGGCCACGAGCGGCACGAGGAACTGCTCCTTCTGCTCTGGCGTGCCGAACAAGTGGAGGATCTCGCCGTTGCCCGCGTCGGGCGCCTGGCAGCCGAAGATCAGCTGCGCGATGAAGCTGCGGCCGATCTCCTCGTTCAGGTACGCGTACTCGATGAAGCCGCTGCCGCTGCCGCCCGCATCGGGCGGAAGGTGCGGCGCCCAGAGGCCTGCGTCCTTCGCCTCCTGCTGTAGCTCCGCGATGAGTGCGTCGGCCCGTGCGTCCTCCGCGATGAGCGCGGTCTCGTTCGGATAGATGTGCTCCTCCATGAACGAGCGGACGCGCTCGCGGCGCTCGGCGACCAGGTCCGGGATGACAACGGTCTCCATGGCGGCAATGATCGCACAGTCATGAAGGATGCGTTCCAAGCGGGCCTATCGGAGTTGCTCGGCCGCGAGGTCGAGATCTCGGAGCCGGTGCTGCTCGCCGGCGGGGCCTCGAAGGAGGCGTGGGCGGTCGACGCCGCAGGTGAGCCGCTGCTCGTGCGGCGCGCCGCGGCAACCGTGATGCACCACCACACGCTGACGCTCGCGGAGGAGTACGCGGTGATCGAAGCCGCGTTCGAGGCCGGCGTGAAGGTGCCGAGGCCGTACGGCTACATCGCCGATCTTGCGGGTCGTGAGGCGTTCGCGATGGAGCGGCTGGAGGGCGACACGATCGGGCGACGCATCGTGCAGAAGACAGAGCTTGCGGCGGCGCGCGAGCGGCTGCCGGAGCAGCTCGCGGAGGAGCTCGCGAAGATCCACGCGATTCCGGCGTCGCGGCTGCCGTTTCTGCCGGAGGCGCGACTCGAGCGGATGGTCGAGGAGCTGGACGAGGTCGATGAGCCGCATCCCGCGATCGAGCTCGGCCTCTTGTGGCTGCGCGAGAACCGGCCGCCGGAGCGGCCGCCGGTCGTCAACCACGGCGACTATCGCATCGGCAATGTCGTCGTCGGGCCGGAAGGCCTGGTCGGCGTGCTCGACTGGGAGTTCGTGCACCTCGACGATCCCGTGCGAGACATGGCGTTCGGGATGGTGCGCGCGTGGCGCTTCGGCGTGCCGGAGAAACGATACGGGGGCGTGGGCGACGTCGGGCCGTTCGTCGCGCGCTACAACGAGCTGACCGGCTTCGACGTGCGACCGGAGGAGCTGGACTACTGGGAGCTTGCAGGCAATGTGGCGTGGGCGATCGGCACGCTGACGCAGGCGCAGCGCCATCTGAGCGGGCGCGATCGCAGCGTCGAGCTCGCGACGCTCGGACGGTTG
>JAOPYX010000147.1 GCA_025964535.1 Actinomycetes bacterium
GCGATCAGCTCCGTGAGCATGCCGGCGAGCGCGTCGATCTGGTGGCGGCGCAGCGGCGTCCCCGCGGCCGTGTGCGGCTCCGGGTCGGCGAGCACGCGCTCGAGCCCGAGCATCAGGCCGTACCGCACCTTCCAGTGCGAGCTCGGACGGGGCCTGCCCGCATCGATCTCGGCCGTCGCGTCGTCGAGCGCGCGCCGGCGCGCCGTTCCGGGCGCGAGGGCGACGGCGGGATCCTCGCCGTCACGAAGGAACGGCTCGCCCGCCCACGCTTCCGCGCGGAATGCTGCGGCGGTCAAAGGGTCCGCCGCCGAGAGAATCGTCGGCTGCTGAGTCGCTTCCTGCATGTGTGCAACACACACGGTGTGTTGCGAGGAGTTCGAGAGGAGCGCGGTCGCGAGCTTCCCCTGGGCGAGCCGCGCTAGAAGCAGCATACCCCCAGCACAGGCATCGTCAACCTGTCGAATCGCCGGTTTAGCGTTCCCTGAGCTATCCCACCGGTGTGCCGGAGCTACCCAACCCACCGAAGAGGGCGAACGGATTGCCGGGCACCGTTTCCCAGACGAGCCCGCCGCCGGGCTCGACCTCGCCGTGCACGCGCGCAGCGAGTGCCTCCGCATCCTCCTTCGAGCCCGCGCCGACGATCAAGTAGCGCCAGCGCCGCTCGACGGGGTAACCCTCTTGCTCGAGGCGGTCGGCGAGGTCGCGCGCCTGGGCGCGTGACGGAAGCTCGACGCGCACCTCCCACGGTGCGTGGCCGTGCTCGAGCTCTTCTTCCTCCCACGTCTCGCCGGGAGGCTCGTCGTCCCAGCGCTCTTCCTCCTCGAGCCAGTGCTCGACAGGGCCGGTGACGGCCGGGACGTCGAGGTCGCTCAGGACCGCCTGGATGATCGAGCGCGCGGTCTCGGCCTCCGCGGGAGACGAGGCGTACACGAAGATCTCGTCTCCGTCTCGCGACACGACGAGCCGTCGCTTCTCGAGCTCGCGGGCGAGCTCGCCCGCCTCGTCGCCCAGCTCGAGGCCGAGGCGGTCGAGCAGGCCGCCGGCCTGCTCGTCGTCGATCTCGACCTTGATCCGGAAATCGTCCTTCGCCACTAGACAGGCATCTTGCCGTATTCGGCGAGGGTCGAGCCGACGACCCGCTCCGAGATGCCCGTCTGGTCGAGATGCTTCGTGATCCCGCCGAGGAAGAAGGGATAGCCGGCGCCGAGGATCAGGCAGGCGTCCACGTCCGCCGCGGCCTCGACGGCACGCTCGTCGAGCAGGTGCCGCACCTCGTCGGCGACCGCCTCCAGCACGTCGACGCGGATCTCGTCGACCGTGCGACGGGCATCGCCGGTATGAACGATCTCGTCGCTTCCGCCGGCATAGCTCGCAAGGGTCGGGGAGAGCGGGAAGCGGTCGGGAAACGCGGCGTGCATCGTCTCGAGCACGTGGTTCGCGACGCGCGGCCCGACCATCTGCAGGACGACCGACGGCGCCATCGGCATTCCAAGCGAGAGCATCGCCTCGTCCGTCTCCTCGACCGTGTTGCCGTTCTCGAGCGCGTCGAGCAGCACGCGCGTGAGCCGCGTCAGCACGCGGTTGACGACGAAACCGGGCGAGTCGCTCACGAGGACGCCGCGCTTGTTGAGCTTCTTGACGACGTCGAACGCGGTGACGAGGTGCTCGTCGGTGGTCTGCGGTGTGCGCACGATCTCGACGAGCGGCATGACCGCAACCGGGTTGAAGAAGTGCAGCCCGACATGGGCGCCCATCTCCTCCACCGAGAGGGAGGACGTGTTGGTGGCCAGGATCGCATCGGGGGCGACCTTCCGCACCTCCGCGAACACCTGACGCTTGACGTCGAGCTCCTCGAAGACGGCTTCGAGCACGAGGTCGCAGCCCTCGAACGGGTCCCAGCCGGTGCCGCCAGAGACGATCGTCGCGAGGAACGGCTTCTTCTTGCCGACCTCGTCACGGATCGTCTCGAGGGCCTCGTCGACCCGAGCCTGGTCGAGGTCGCGCAGCACGATCGGCACCTCGAGCCGGCGCAGGAAGAGCGTCGCGAGCTGCGTCGCCATCAGGCCGGCGCCGACGATGCCGACTTTCTGGATGCGGCGCGCCTTCACGTCGGGAAGGCCCGCGCCCTTCTTCGTGCGTCGCTCGACGACGGTGAACGCATATGCGGAGGCCTGCGCCTGCGGGCTTGCGAGCAGCTCGCCCATCGCATCCTCTTCGGCGCGGTAGCCCTCCTCGATCGTCCAGTCCTTTGCGCCCGCGATCAGGTCGAGCGCGACGTACGGAGCGCGGGTCGCGCCGTGCACGGCGTCGTCGACACGCGCGCGAGCCTTGCGCAGCAGCGTTTCCAGCTCCGACCAGTCCGGCTCGGCGCGCTCGAGGCCACCCGATTCGACGAGCTCGATCGCGAACGCGAGCGACTCGTCGACGAATTCGACCGGCGCGAGCACGCGGTCGGCGAGCCCGAGCTCGAGAGCCTCGGGTGCCGAGAGCAGCTTGTTCTGCCGCAGCGGGTTGGCGACGATCAGCTTGATCGCCGCCTCGGGGCCCGCGAGCCTCGGGACGAGCTGGGTCCCGCCCCAGGCGGGAATGATCGAGAGGAACACCTCGGGGAAGCCGAAATGGCGCACGTTCGAGGCGATGGTGCGCGCGTCGCAGTGCAGCGCGAGCTCGAGCCCGCCGCCGAGACACGCACCGTTGATCGCGGCGACGGTGGGGAAGGGGAGTGCGCGGATCCGCCCGAAGAGCTCGTGGCCGGCGCGCGTTCCCTCGAGCGCTTCGGCGGCCGAGTGCACGCGCGTGAACTCGTCGATGTCGGCTCCGACGCAGAATACGAACGGCTTCCCCGTCACGACCATCGCGGCCCAGTCGCCCGACTCGAGCTGGTCGATCACGCCGACGGCCGACTCGAAGGCGGAGCGGCCGAGCGTCGTCGGCTTCCGATAGTCCTCGCCGTTGTCGACCGTGACGAGCGCGATCGGCCCGACGCGCGACTCGACGCGGTTCAGCTTGAACTCGGTGTCGCTCACTGCACGTTCTCCCAGAGGATCGCGCAGCCCATGCCCATTCCGATGCAGAGCGCGGTCAGGCCGTAGCGTCCGTTGCGCTCGCGCAGCCCGTATGCGAGCTGTGCGATCAGCCGCACCCCGGTGGCCGCCAGCGGATGACCGCACGCGATGGCGCCGCCGTAGGGATTGAGGCGGGCGTCGTCGCCGGCGATGCCGAGCTCGTCGCACCAGGTCAGGACCTGCACCGCGAACGGCTCGTTCAGCTCGAAGAGGTCGACGTCGTCGATCGCGATGCCCG
>JAOPYX010000168.1 GCA_025964535.1 Actinomycetes bacterium
TTACCCCACCCGGCGCGGAACTGCGTCGAAGACGCGAACTGTGGCGCTCACATCGCCGCCTTCTCGATGAAGGCGATGTTGGGGTAGACGTGAACGGCGGCTGCGTGCGTCGAGGACTCGTGCTGCACGTCGTCGAGCAGCTCCTTGAGCAGCGCCATCGCCGTCCCTGGACGTCCGGCCGGGCCGCCGCCGTACCCTTCGTCGTACGCCGTCTCGAGGTCTTCGATCACATAGATTCCCTTCGGCTCGAGTCGCGGCCAGAGTGCCGCGAACGTCGTCAGGATGTGGTCGCCGCGATGACTTCCGTCGTCGATCACGAGATCGAACGGACCATGACTCCGGGCGAGCTCGGCGAGGAAGTGCGGATCGCTCTGGTCGCCCTGGAGAATGGTGATGCGACGTTCAGCCGGTAGGTGCTTCTCGTGGATGTCCACACCGATGACGCTGGCGTTCGGGAAAAACGAGCGCCAGGTGCGGAGCGACGCTCCACCGGAGTTCGTCTCGTGCCCGCCGACGCCGATCTCCAGGATCGTGAGGCGATCTCGCCGGCGCGCACGAAAGTGCCGGTCGTAGTGCCTCGTGTACCCGTGACCATTCGACCCTTTGTCCGTGCCGTACCACGACGCAAGCAAGTCGAGGCGATGCGCGATGGGACGGGCACCGAGTCGGCGGAGCTGCGCGCGGCGCTCGAGGGTCATGTTCTGCATACGCAGACGAAGAGCGTAGAGCGAAGCAGCGAGTCGCGGCAAGATCTCGCCTGACGAGGTACTACCCCGCAGCGTTGTCGATCTGGGCCCGCTGGAGCTTTCCGGAATAGTCGACGTAGATCGACTTCCACTCCGTGAAGACGTCGAGCGCGGCCTGACCCGCCTCGCGGTGCCCGTTGCCCGTGTCCTTCGTGCCGCCGAACGGCAGGTGCACCTCGGCGCCGGTCGTGCCGGCGTTGACGTAGGTGATGCCGGCCACGAGGTCGCGCATCGCGCGAAACGCCTTGTTGACGTCGCGCGTGTAGATCGAGGACGAAAGGCCGTACTTGATCCCGTTCGAGACGCGAATCGCTTCGTCGAAGTCGCGCACCTTGATCAGTGCCGTTGTCGGGCCGAAAATCTCCTCCTGCGCGATGCGCATCTGCGCGTCGACGTCGCCGAAGATCGTCGGCCGGTAGAAGAACCCGTTGCCGAGGTCGCCCTCCGTCGCGATCTCGCCGCCCGTGAGGAGACGCGCGCCCTCGTCGCTGCCGATCTTCGTGTACGCGTGGCTCTTCTCGATCGCCGCCTTGTTGATCACCGGGCCGACGTCGGTCTCGTCGTCCCAGCCCGGACCGAGTCGCAGCCGCTCCGCGGCGGCCACCAGCTTCGACTGCAGCGCGTCGTAGATCTTCTCGTGTGCGATCACGCGCGACGCGGCGGTGCAGCGCTGACCCGAGGTCCCGAACGCCGACCACAGGATGCCCTCCACCGCAAGATCGACGTCGGCGTCCTCGAGCACGATGATCGCGTTCTTGCCGCCGAGCTCCAGGTGCACGTGCTTCAGGTTGTCGGCGGCCGCCTTCGTCACGGCGACACCTGTCTCGCGCGACCCGGTGAAGGTGATGATCGGAACGCCGGGATGACGTACGAGCGCGTCGCCCGCGGTCTCGCCGTAGCCGTGCACGATGTTCACGACGCCGGCCGGCAGACCGGATTCCTCGAGCAGCTCGACGAAGCGCTCGGCAAGCAGCGGCGTGTCCTCCGCCGGCTTCAGCACGACGGTGTTTCCGCAGACGAGCGCAGGAGCGAGCTTCCACGAGGGGATCGCGATCGGGAAGTTCCAGGGCGTGATCGCGCCGACCACGCCGACGGGCACGCGAACCGACATGTTGAACTTGTCGCGCAGCTCGGACGGCGTCGTCTGCCCCCACATGCGCCGGCCCTCGCCCGCCATGTAGTAGGTCATGTCGATCGCTTCCTGGACGTCTCCGCCGGCCTCGGCCTTCACCTTCCCCATCTCGCGCGTCATCAGGTCGGTGAGTGCCTCTTTCTCGCGCTCGAGGACGCGCGCGAAGCGCATGAGGATCTCGCCACGCTTCGGAGCCGGCTCGAGCCGCCAATCCTCGTAGGCCGCCTGCGCCGCGCGGACTGCGCGATCGACGTCCTCGGCTCCCGACTTCGGGAAGAGCCCGATCGGCTCGCCCGTGGCCGGGCTGCGACTCTCGAAGGTGTCGCCCGAGACGGCGTCGACCCACTCGCCGCCGATGAAGTTCTTGAAGGTCTTCGTCCCCGTGGTCGTCATGGGGACGAGGGTATCTAGCTGTCGACAGCCGGCGCGTCGGTGTCCGGAAAGGTGCCCGGAATCCGCGAACGGCGACGGTCGCGCGTCTTGCGCTGCTCCTGGATCTCCGGCGGCACCTTGCCAGCTCGCCGATCGTCGCCTTCGCGCCGGTCGACGATCACGGTGACGTTCGGGTTGTCCTTGTAGTACTCGACCATCTTGTCGAAGAGCTCGCCCTCGAGCTCTCTCGGAATCACGCAAAAGATCATCGTGGGCTGATTGTAGGTAGATGGCCGGTTTGTGCCAGCCCGATTGCTGGATTCGCTCACACGCGAGTGGGCTGCGGCGCGACGGGAACCCTGCCTCCATGGCTCGGCCGCGCCTGCGCTGGATCGCTCCGCTTGCGGGGGCCGTCGTCGCAGGCATCGTCGTGGCAGCGCTCTCCTTCGGCGGCAACTCGACGCCGGCGGCAACACGCGTCGCGGCACCTCCGGCCGCCGCCGTCGCCTTCCAGACGGCGCTGGTCAACGTCGTGCAGACGGTCTCTCCCTCGGTCGTACAGATTCAGGACGCGATCGGGCTGGGCTCCGGCGTGGTCATCGACAGCGCGGGCCACGTCGTCACGAACAACCACGTCGTCGCCGGCGCAAAGAGCTTCACCGTCACGTCGTCGACCGGGAAGCAGTTCAAGGCGACGCTCGTCGGGTCATTCCCCGCGGACGACCTCGCCGTGATCAAGATCTCCGGCAGCTCGCTCCCGCCGGCGACGCTCGCGGACTCGTCGAAGCTCCAGGTCGGCGATCTCGCGATTGCGATCGGCAACCCGCTCGGCCTCCGCTCGAGCGTCACGGAGGGAATCGTCAGCGCGTTCCGAGACGGGGTTCCCGAGGGGAACGGGGTCACGATTCCGAAGATGATCCAGACGAGCGCCTCCATCAACCCGGGCAACTCCGGAGGCGCGCTCGTCGATATTCGCGGGCAGGTGATCGGCATCCCGACCCTCGCAGCGACCGACCCGCAGCTCGGCGGCAGCGCGGCGCCCGGAATCGGCTTCGCGATACCGAGCAACCTCGTCAAGGACATCGCCGGGCAGCTCGTCAAGTTCGGGAAAGTCGTCAACTCGCACCGGGCCTTTCTCGGCATCCGCGTCGGCGACACGGGCGGCAAGGGCGTCTACGTCGGCGCGGTCACGGCGGGTGGCCCGGCCGCAAAGGCGGGCATGAAGATCGGCGACGTGATCGTCTCGGTCGCCGGCAAGCCGACGACGACGGCCGACGAGCTCTCTGCCATCCTCGCAACGCTCAAGCCGGGCCAGAAGGTCGCCGTCGTCATCCGCCACCAGGACGGAAAGAAGGCGACGCTGCAGGTAACGCTCGGGCAGTACCCCGGCGGATAGCTGCGGATACCTAGAGCCGGGCGATCTCGGGGACGAGCCGTCCCTCGTCCTCGACGTGCGCGTTCCACTCCTTGAAGCTCTCCTCGAGCTCGTCGAGCTCGTGCCCGCGACGCTCGAGTCGCACCGGCTGGCCCGAGTCGGGGCTGACGCGGTACTGGTACCACGAGATATCCCAGGCGACGGTGACCGCCATCTCGCCGGCATCGCCCGAGAGCGCGACGATGCTCGCCTTCGCCTCGCCGAGGCTCTTGGCGATACCGCCGACGGTGCGCCGGTACGCGCTGGCGTTGAAGAGGTCGGCGACCTCGAGAATCGCGACCTCACCGCCGGAAAGGCGGCGGAGGATCGGCTCCGGCGGCGCGACCGTATCCGCCCCGCTGCCGCGGCTGAAGCCCAGCAACTCGCCAAGGCCGCGGCGGCGACGCTTCCGGTCGCCGACGATCGCCGGGCTCGTCGGCGTCCCCTCCTTGATCCACCCGTGCTCGACGGCGATCTCCTGGCACAGCGGGCAGACGTCGACGAGCTCGACGCCCTCTTCGGGCGCGTACCGAACGGCACGCTCGCCCATCAGCAGCGTCCGTTCGCAGATGGCGCACTGCCGCGTCGTGGACACTCGCGTTACCCGCACTCCGCGACTATAGCCCGGCCCGGGGGCAGACCCGATGCGGCTTAATGGTTTCCAAACGGCCCCAAAAAGCTCCAACTGAACAAGCACGGGCTGCCGGGCCGCGCTGTGCACGCGCGCTGCGGCGTCCTCAGTCGGGCCGATAGAAAACCACTATCGACCCTCCCTGCGTCCTTGCATCGCACGCACCCATCGCACCCCGTCAGCGCGTGGTCATTCAGTTAGAGCTTTAGACTCGCGCCGCCTCGCGCTCCTTCTTGGTCTCCTCGATGATCTTCTGCGCCACATGGGTGGGCACTTCCTCGTAGCGTACGAAGGTCATGTGGTAGTCCCCGCGGCCACCGGTCATGGAGGTCAGCGCCTGGGCGTACGTGAGGATCTCGGCCATCGGCACTTCGGCCTTGATGGTCGTCATGCCCGCTTCCGGCTCCATTCCGTGCAGGCGGCCACGACGCGAGTTGAGGTCGCCGTTGACGGCGCCGACGGCGTCGTCGGGCACCGTCACGTCGAGCTCCATGATCGGCTCGAGCAGCACGGGATCGGCCTTGTGGTACGCCTCCTTGAACGCGAGCGAGCCGGCGATCTTGAACGCCATCTCGGACGAGTCGACCGCGTGCATCATCCCGTCGATGAGCGTGACCCGGATGCCGTACACCGGCGCGCCCGCGAGCTCGCCGTGCTCCATCGCCTCCCGCACGCCCTTGTCGACCGCAGGACGAAAGCCCTGTGAGATGACGCCGCCGACGATCTTGTCGACGAACTCGTAGGTTGCCGCCTCGCCGTCGACCGTCTCGATCGGCTCGATCACGATCTCGCAGTCGCCGAACTGCCCGCGGCCGCCTGTCTGCTTCTTGTAACGGTGTCGCGCGCGCGCCTCCTTGCGGATCGTCTCCTTGTACGGCACACGCGGCGGGTGCAGCTCGACGTCGACGTGGAAGCGGCTGCGCAGGCGGTCGCACGCAACCTCGACCTGCATCTGCGTCAGCCCGTAGAGCAGCTGCTCTCCCGTCTGCGGATCGCGGCGTAGGGCCAGCGTCGGATCTTCGTCCGACAGGCGCCGCAACCCTGCTCCCATCTTCTCCTCGTCGCCCTTCGCCTTCGGGGTGATCGCGAAGCTCATCACGGGCTCGGGGAAGTCGATGTGCGGCGGCTCCACCGGCACCTCGTGATCGACGAGCACGTCGCCCGTCACGACGTCCTTCAGCTTCGCCACTGCGCCGAGGTCGCCGACACAGAGTTGCTCGGCCGACTCGTTGTCCTTTCCGTTGAGGAGCAGCAACTGGCCGAGCCGCTCCTTGGCATGCGTGCGCGGGTCGACGAGGGTCGTGTCGCCGGTGACCGGGCCTGCGAGGACGCGAAAGCAGCTGATGCGTCCCGCGAACGGATCGGAGATGGTCTTGAAGATGAAGACCGCCTGGCCCGCGTCCCCGAACTCGATCGTCGTTCCCTTCTTCGCCGGCGACGGCACGCCCTCGACGAGCAGATCGAGTAGCGCGCTGATGCCGAGGTTCTTACTCGCGACACCGCAGCCGACTGGATACAGCTCGTCGCGTGTGACCGCGTCCTTCAGCGCGTGCGCAACATCCTCGGCCGGCAACTCCTCGCCTTCGAGGTAGCGCGCCATCAGGTCCTCGTTCGTCTCGACGACGGCATCGAGCAGCTTCTCGCGGTACTCCTGCACCTGCTCGGCCATCGCGTCGGGGATGGGTTGCGGTCCCCCCTCCTTGCCGCCGGATGGATCCATGTATGCGCACATGTGCAGCAGATCGACGACACCCGTGAGCTCGTGCTCGGCACCGATCGGGAGCTGGATCGCAACGCAGCGTTCGGAGAGCTGCGAGCGCGCGGCGTCGAGCGCGCGGAAGAAGTCGGCGCGCTCACGGTCGAGCATGTTCACGAAGACGACGCGCGACAGCTCGTACTCCTCCGCGCGCGCCCAGACGCGCGACGTGTTGACCTCGACGCCCATGACGCCGCTGAGGACGACAAGCGCTCCCTCGGCGACGCGGAGCGCAGCAAACGTGTCTGCCTGGAAGCCGGCGTCACCCGGACAGTCGATGAGATTGATCTTGCGGTCGTGCCAGTCGAGATGAAGGAGCGAGCCCGAGAGCGACATCGCGCGCTTCTGCTCGCCGTCGTCCCAGTCGGAAGCCGTCGTGCCCTGTTCCACAGTTCCGAGCCGGTTGATCTTTCCCGCCTGGAACAACATGGCCTCGACGAGCGAGGTCTTCCCGACCCCACGATGGCCGACAACGGCGATGTTGCGGATCTTCCCGGGCTCGGTCGCAGGCATCAGGCTCTCATCCTCCTGGGCGTTGGCTTGCGCCAATCGTAACCTGCTGCTGGAGGCTGGAGAGGGCTGAGAGCTAGGTCTCGAGGACGGCGCGGGCGGAGCCGGCGAGCCTGGCCTTGAGGCGCAGGATGGCCTTCGTGTGGAGCTGGGAGACGCGAGATTCCGTGACGCCGAGGACTTCGCCGATCTCGCGAAGGGTCAGTTCCTCGTAGTAGTAGAGGGTCACGACGAGCTTTTCGCGCTCGGGTAGGCGGGCGATCGCGTCGGCCATGGCCTCGCGCATCTCGGTGTGCGAGAGCATGCCCTGCGGGTCGGGCGCCTCGATGTCCTCGATCGTGTCGATCAGGGCCACCTGGTCGCCGTCCGAGCCGGAGACCGTCCAGAGCTCGTCCAGCGCGGCGATCGAGGAGCGTGCGATCTCGGTGAGGCTTTCCTCGAGCTCGGTGACGGTGATCCCGACCTTGGCGGCGATCTGCTCGTCGGTGGGTGCCGTTCCGAGCTTCGCCTCGAGCTCCGTCATCGCGCGCTCGATCTCGCGGGCCCGCGACCGGACAGACCGGGGCACCCAGTCCATCGCGCGCAGCTCGTCGATGATCGCTCCCTTGATCCGGGCGATCGCGTACGTCTCGAACTTCACGTCACGGCCCGGGTCGTAGCGCTCGATGGCGCCGATCAGGCCGAGCAGGCCGTACGAGACGAGGTCACCCTCGTCGACGTGCGCGGGGAGGCCGCTGCCGAGCCGACCGGCGACGTATTTCACGAGCGGCGCGTACGTGAGGATCAGCCGGTCGCGCAACGCCTGGTCGGCGGTCTTCCGGTACTGAAGCCAGAGGGTCTGCGTCTCGTCGGCCCGGCTCACGACTGAAGAATACGGCGCGCACCGTCCTTTTCCTCAGGACGGGAGCCTAACGGCGTCGAAAAGCCGAGGCCGCGAGGGAGCCGAGCCAGGCCGCGAGCGCCAGCGAGGCGGCGGCGATGACCCAGCCTTTCGCGCTGTTCCCGGCGCCGAGCACCGCGGCGACGGCCGTCCCGGCGAAGATCACCGCGATGAGGCCGAAGAGGAAGCCGAGCGCCTGCCGCTGCACCTGGGCAGCGTATTGAGGGCAGCAGCGTCGTGCCCGGCCGGAGCGCCGGGAATGCGCCGATACAATCCGCGCCGACCCAGGGGCGTAGCTCAACTGGTAGAGCACCGGTCTCCAAAACCGGGGGTTGGGGGTTCGAGTCCCTCCGCCCCTGCTGGGTCAACCAAGCCGTTTTCGGCGTGGTTGAGCCATCCACGAGCTACACCGCCTCGCTCTCATTGTCCGCTGTGATCCGCTCAGATCCGCTCGTTACGGGTGCTGACTGGGGCGCAACTGGGGCGCGCTCCCCGATCTGCGCGAGCCTTGCTTGCGTGTTCGCGAGCTCGAGATAGGCGTCGAGGCGCGACGCGGCCTCATCCTCGCTGCCCGGCATCAGGTGGCCGTAGCGGTCAATCGTCGTCGAGACGCTCTTGTGGCCGATGAACGTCGAGATGGCCTTGATGTTCACGCCCGAGGCGATCATCAGCGACCCGAACGTATGACGGGCCTCGTGAAGGCCGATCGGCTCATGCGTGCGCGGCAGCGGCGCGGCGTCCGGGTCGGCCTGCGCGACATGCCTGGCGCAGAACGCCGTCCCCCGCTTCGGCGTCCCGCGGCACGGCGAGCCGTCGCGATTCGTGCCGCCACACGGGACGGCGTCGACCGCAGCCCATGCCCTCTTCGCACGATTCATCGTCGAGGAGACGTCGAAGGGCTCCGCGGGGGTCCGGCCGAACACGAGGCCCGAGCTGCGACCGCTCACCATCTTGTGCTCGAGCAGGAAGTCGCGGAGGACGGCTGCGATCGGGACGCGGCGGTCGCCCGCTTCGCTCTTCACGTCGATGAACTGTCCGCCGTCCTTCGGGTCGTAGGCGCGCTCGACGCGGATCAGGCCCGCGGCCAGGTCGACGCACGCCCAGTCGAGCGCGAGCAGTTCGCCGAGCCGCAGGCCCGCGTAGAACGCGGTTGCCCATAGCGCCCGGTCGCTCTTGCGCAGCACGCCGATGAGGGTCGCCGCCTCTGCAGGCGATGCGATGCGATCGCGCTTGCCCTTGGACGCCGGGATCTCGACTCCGGTGGTCGGGTTGACGAGCACCTCCCCACCGGGCCGGCACGCGCGCCGGTAGATCGCCCGGACGGGCATGACCGTGTTCCGGATCGTCGAGGGGTCGAGGCCCTCCGCGAGCATGCGATCTACGAGGGCCTGAACATCGGCAGACGTGAGGCTCGCCAGCTTGTAGCCTCCCAGGTCGGGCAGCACGCGGAGCCGAAGGTCGCGGTTGTAGCCGTGGACCACGGACGGCTTGTAGCGGTGCCCGTTCTTGTTCCTGACCGAGCCGTCGGCCGCGCCCGCCATGAACGCGGCGGCGGCGTCGCGGAGTGTGGTCGGGGTCGACGCGCGGAGACCGCCGCGGGTGACGGCGGTGGTGGCGTCGGCGCGCCACCGCTTCGCTGCCGCCTCGGTCGGGAAGCTCTTGTAGATCTTCTTCCCGTCGCGCGCGCTGAACACCCACGCCTCGTACGTCTTCGAGCAGCCGCACCTGCCGCCCTCCTTCGAGCGGCAGGTGCGCGAGTGTCGAACGCGGATCCCGGTCTGTCTAGCCATCGTTGTCTCCCTCGTCGTTGTCGCTCGAGCTTGCAACGGGCACGACAGGCTTCCGGTCGACTTGTCGCAGCCGCTCCGGAGCTTCGCTTTCCCAGGTGACCGTGACGATGCAACCGGGATGGCGCCGCCGGCCGATCTCGCGGTACGTCGCAGCGAGCGCGCGGCGCGCTTCAGGCGTTAGCGGGCTTGTCATGTGCCGCTCCTGACCGCCTCGAGACGAGCGACAGCCTCTCTCCGCTCGCGCACGTTGGTGACGTCGTCGATGCTCTCGCGCGCGAACTGCGCGTAATCGATCGAGCTGTTCAGGAAGTAGCTCTGTGCCCGCGCGAGCGACGCGAGGATCTCCGCCGCCCGCGCGTCTGCCTGGGTGCTGACCTCGTGCCACTCGGGATCGCCGTCAAGGTCGTGGTGCTTCGGCCAGAGGTCGTGTGCCACCTCGTCGGTGCGGCCGTCCAACCACTCGTCGAGCTGTTCAAACAGCGGCGACTCCATCCAGCCGAAGCCATGCGGTTCGCGGTCGTACTCGTTGAGGTCGTCCGTGCGACAGCACTTGAGCACGATGGCAAGCCCCCGCAACTCAGCGTATCGACGGCGCAGATCAGCGCGCGTCATCGTGGCCGTGGCGCTCATGCCGCCATCTCCGACGCGCGCGGCCGTGCAGCGAAGTCGATGAGATCGACGAGATCCCGTGCGTCACGCGACAGGCGGTCGATGTTGAAATCCCCATCGCCAAAGAGGTCCTCGCCTAGCGTTCCGATGAAGGCGGTCACCTCGTATTCGAACCGAACGAGCCCAGTCGGGCGCACCCGCACGCCGCTGAGGTCTTCCTGGAGCGACTTCACCTGCGTCGCCGCACGCTTGATCGTTGCATGCGCCTCCTCGAGCGCCATCGCGATCGACTCCCCACGCTCGCGGAGCTCATGAACGGTCATCAGATCAGCGGCCATGCCGCCTCCCTTCAGCGCCAGGGCCTCCGGGCACGGTGATTACGGCACCGGCCCGGAGGCCTGCGCAACGTACACCAGTGTGAGGATGCAGCCGTAATCTGCATGCCGTCGACACTACGCCACCAAGCAGGCGCGTACAAGTGTCACTTCTTGCGACACGTATCGATACGTATCTCAACTCAGCACCCGTACGGCGTTCTCGTCCGTCCATCGCTCGAGCTCGCTGACCGGCACGAGCACGAGCCGGCCGCGCCGAACGACTCGCAGCTCCGGCTTCACGTGTGCGTCGAAGAAGTCGCGCGAAACACCGAGCGAGCTGCGGCCTCCTCGGGCGTCAGCGTGAACCGCGGAACCGCGGCGGCGGGTCTTGGCTCAGTGGCGATCGTCGTCACCCAACTGAGATAGCCCAGCGCGAGGAGCATGTCCGACCTTCGGTGTCACGAAGCCACTCTCTTCGAGCAACCGTCGCACCACGTTGGGCTCTTCAAGTTCAACCGGAGGCTGTTCACAGCCGTTAGAGAAATCGTTAGAAGCCGTCCCTGCCCGGACGTTTTCGTCCGGGCTTGTCGGGCGGACGTTTTCGTCCGGGCTTGTCGGGCGGACGTTTTCGTCCGAACCGGGGGACGCTTTCGTCCGGCTGCTCGTCCACAGCCGGACGTATTCGTCCGCCTGCGTCATGACCTCGGCGTTGAGCGAGTAGTCGTTCGCGCCTTGAGTCCCGTCGGGTCGACGTCGCGCGTCGATCGTCACGACACTGCGACACGCGGTGAGCGCGTCTCGGACGCGACGCTCTGAGCGCCCGAGTGCGTTGCTGAGCGTGGACTGCTTGATGAACCAGCGGCCGTCGTGGTCCGCATATCGGATGACCGCGACGAGAACAGCGGCTTGGGCCGGTGCGCCGAGATCCGTGAAGTGTTCGTCTTCGACGATCGAACGGAGGAGTGCGTAGGTGCGCATCGGCGTCGCGTGTTTTCCGGGTCGGCTCACAGCGCTGCCCCTACAGCGCACGGGAAGCGCTGGGACGCGACGGACGCCGCCAGACGGTTAGACTCCGCCGCGTGAGGCGCTGGCACGCTGAGGAAGCTCTCATGAGCCGACGCGCACACGTCGCCGCGAGTGACGGGCATCCGCTCGAAGCGGGTCGCGTACGCAAAACGCACCCCCGCGACTGCGGACGCCCCCGCTGCAACCTGTGCAACCCGTCCAAGCTCTACCGCGGCGCCGACCGAGCCCGCGAGCGTCGCGAAGCACTCCGTCTCGAAGACCGAGCCGCGTGAGGCCGTAGGGCCGTGCTCCGAGACGACTACGCCGAAGCAAGGGCAGAACTCAAAGCCGCGCTGGATGCAGCGCACCCGGCCGATCCAAACCGCATTGCGTTCGAGATCGAGGACGTGATCTCCAATGCGATCCGCCTCGCGGCCGCAAGACTCTCCGTGGCGATACTCGCGGCTGCGGGCGCGATCAGCGACCAGGACGTCTACGGCGACTGACACACGTGCGACGACGAAGGGACAGAGATGCCAGTACAGATTGGGCTTGCCGGCGGAACGACGCTCATGCTGAGCGATCCCAACGCCAGGCCAGACGACGTGATCGCAAAGCTCAGCAACGGTCGTCCTGACTACTCGCTGGTCAGCTTCGTGCCGGTCGAGACCACTGAGGGGACGTTCCGCGTGAACCCGGCGCATGTCGTGTACGTGAGGGAGATCGATGCTGCGGAGACGTTCAAGGTGGCGGGCTTCTAGCGCGCAGAGCTTCGTTCGCTGTTCGCCTAACGCGCTCATGCCGCAGCTCGCGCGTCGCCCGGCTGAATGGAAAGTGCTTCGCTCTGCAGCCAGTGCTCGGGCTCCGGGCCGTCGTGCGACGTGTAGCGGTGCTCCGCAAGCTTGAATGCGCTCCGGAACGCCACCCCGCATTCGCACACGTTCGGCTCGGCCGGCACGAGATTCAGCGCCGCCGCCTGGCGCTTGATCTCCGCCAGGCGCGCCTGCATCCCGGTGAGGTCGTACTGGAGCTTCGTGAGCTCGACGAGCAGCGGGTGCTCGTTGCTCATGCCGCCGCTCCTGATGCAGTGCGGGCGGCGTGCCAGCATCGCCGGCGGCGCGCGTTCTCGCACGGCCTACACCACGCGCGGCCGGGAGAGAGATCCTCAGCCTCAACCCGCTCGGCGCACTGCGTGCAGTGCAACTCCGGCGGAGCCTGCTCGAGCTCGGCGCGGCGACGCTCGTTGATCGCGAGCCGAAGCGCCTGCAGCTGCTCGCCTGTCATCGTCGCCCCCCGAGGCGACGAGCTAGCGGAGGGTCATCGCCTCCGGATGATGGTCGACCGGGATCGCCGCGGGATGAACCCTGAGACCGCCGGCCGCGAGGACGACTTTCACGAGGACGACTTTCACGAGACCGCTCGCGCAGACCAGGCGTTGCCGGCGCTTGACTGACGACCGAGATGCGCCTGACGATCGTCGTCCTCATTTCCCTCTGCCGCCTATCCATGACGGCGCGAGGATCCCGCCGGTACTCGTCGGACTCGTCGCGGAGTTGCTCGAGCGTGAGCCCGCGCTCGCTGCGGACGATCGTGCCGTCGCGTAGATGCGTCTCCGAGCCGTCGAGCGCGTCAGCGCCGAGCTCGCTACGACGGCGGGCGCGCTCCTTCATCTGCTCGACGAAGATGCGCTCATGTTCCGCCTGCGGGATCGGATCGCCGGCGACGAGGGTCTGCCCTTCCCAGATGCGTACCGCTCCGCGGCGGTCACCGACTACGTCTTGAGCTTCCATGGGCGCCATGCCTTCATTGGGTTGTCTCCTCTACGTGACGCTAGCCGCTTTGCCGGATGGAGACGCGCTCCCGAACCTCCGAAGAGATCCGGGAGCACGAACTCGTGTCAGGCATGGCGGCATGACTCACCAATCGAACCATGGCGATCGGCTACGGGTGTGAGACTTTCAGGGGCAGAGCGGGTTCCACCGCCGATTAAGCTCTAAAGAGATGCAACGCGTGATCGAAGCCCTCGCCGAGGAGCGCGAGCTCGCGCAGGCGCTCCTCGGAACGATCGACGAGCACTTCGGGATCCGGACAAATGCCGATCCGATCGAGCTTGTCGGCTCCGCCGATCACTTGCTGCTCGACTTCGCCCAGGAGCTGCGCGATCGGCTGGGCCTGCTCACGGACGACGAGTAGGCGGCCCGGCCGATAGCAGCACCGATCGACCGCCTCCCCTCGCACTCGTAGCCGGGCCGCGCGAAGATATGAGCGAGCGCGCAGCGTTCGGGATCGCTCGCCCGCCGGCCGACCGCCCGGACGCTTAGAGTCCTGATCGATGCCGTGGGAGCTTGACGGAACGCGCGCGCGTTACGACGGCGAAGTCGTAATCGTAATCGCGCGTCATGTCGAGGAGGATCAGGCCGACATCCTGCGCGGGTCGCGCATCATGTGGGGCGCTGGCTCCGAGCCGCCAGCACTGCCACGGGAACGGGTGAAACTCTCCGCTGTAGATTTCGATCCGCCGCAGCCACCGTGAACGAGCTATCTCGCAGCTGGGGCATCCGCGCGGAAGCGACGCGCCCAAACGAAAGCGGCGCGGACCTGCGATGCGTTGTGAGCGTCAGCGGCTTGACCGACCTTCCAACGGAAGCGCAACTCAACGACCTCGAGGCCCGCACCACGACGATCTTCCTCGCAGTTCACGGAGACGGCTTCGTGCATTCCGAGGCGCAGGCCAGCCAGATGCAGACACTCGGTCGCGCCGACTTAGAAGATCTCTAGAGAGCGGTGGCCTGAATGACCGAGATCCGACCTGTGCGATTTCGTGGCGGACCAGTCGACGGGCGACTGCTTCGCGTACCCGTCAGCCACAACCGTCATTGGCCCCTGCCGACCGTCGACGGCGTCTGGATCGACGACTGGAAAGACCGCGCGCCACGCGACGATCTCATGGAGGCGCCACGAGAGGACGCGCACTACTGGCGCGTCGGCGACGGCGATGACTCCGAATACGTCCACATATCCCTGCTTGACGAGTTACCGCCCGAGCTTCGTCGCTTCGCGTAGCGCCTTTCTTGGATCCGGAGCCCAGCTGCAGTTAGTCGGTTCGAAGCCTTGATCTCGATCGATCCTCTCGAGCCGCGTCCCGTCCGGCCGTTCACCCATGTCGGCGAGAAAGGCTTCGAAGCTCGCCCAGCGCTCGCAGATACGGCCGCGATTCGACGGCCGGGACCGCATCGCGGCCCATGACTCGTATGTCGGGCTTCGCCGCCTGTCGACTGTGTGCCCATGCGTTGGATGCCCGCCGCGCCGCGCACAGCCGCAGCTACTCGTCGCACCACGCGAGAGGCTGTTCCGGAAGACGACCGTCTCGGTACCGCAGTCGCAGCGGCAACGCCAACGAGCGTTGCCGTGCGTGCTGTTCGGCTCGCGTCCGACCACGACGAGGCGCCCGAACCGCTGGCCCGTGAGATCACGCGCCGCCGGCCCGCGCTTACCCATGCTGAAAACCCGCACCCGTGCGCGCTTTCACGACCCCTGGAACCCGTACTCGGTCTCTGCTGCTATGCCAACGGTCGTCGGCGCGAAGCCTCGAGGGGGGCCTCCCCCAGGGGTATCGCGCCCGGATGCGGCTCGGCGTGGTCGGAGGCGCGGTCAGCTCCACAGTAGTCGGCCCTCGGCGACGGCCTGATCGAGCACGGCCTGTGCTGTCGGGACACTCAGGTTCGTCCACTTCGCGTACTGCTCGACTGTGAAGGGCCCGTGCGAGACACCTTCCCAACTGTCGTGGCCGTCGTTCCAGCTGATGTTGACGAAGGCCGGAACCACTGGTGGAGGCGGTGGGCCGGGCGGAACGTAAAGAAGGGTGTACGCCATTGCTACGTGCCAACCGCGCGTTCGAAGGTTGCGGGTGGCGTCGTCACGAGTGGCCTTCTTCGCTGCGTGGGAACCGCTGGGACACGACGCGAGGGCTAACCCGAAGCGCTACCGCGCGGACGCTGCTCGTGCCGTGTGTGTGGCTTGCAGGCTTTGGCGAACCGTGCGAGCCGGACTGCGCTGCATCCGGCGTCACCGCTCGGCCTCCTGAGCGCGCCACACGCGTCCGGCAAGAGGAGCGAGCCCGGCGAGCCATGGTCACCCGTTGAGCCATGCGTCTAGCTGGTCGTCGAATGGCGTACGCGTGCGGGTTCTGCACAGTCTGTCGTGACACTCGACGCAGACCGATTGCAGCTCGTCTGTGCCGTAGTCGTGGCCGCCACCGACTTCGAAGCAATCCGCCCCCCGCCGGTGAATTTCGACGGGAGGCGCTCCGCAGTCGCACACCGGCTCCTCAGCAAGCTGGCGCTGCTCGAGCTTGCGCCACGCAAGCGACTGGTTGATCTTGCGGTGCTCAGCGTCGCGGCTAACGGACATCAGACGGCCGCCGCGTTTCCATCGATGACGGCCTGATCGAGAACGGCCTGCGCTCTCACGACACTGAGCCCAGCGAAGATCGCGTAGTCGCCGACCTCAAACGGTTCGTCGGTTCTGAACGTCTCGCCTCCGGAGGCCGCGCTTTGCGCGAATGTCCGCTGCCCGAGCGTGTGCATGCCGCCACGCTTGAACGCCGGCAGCGGCTCCGGCGGCGGCGGGCCCTGAATGATGCGCTCGATGTAGCTCACCGGGCGACCGCCGAGTCAGCCGGCTCCGCCGACGGCTGCCCGATGACCTCGTCGTATGTCCGACGCTCCGCCTCCGCCAGATACCCACTCTCTGACCAGCGCTCTGACGGATCGGTGACGTGCATGTAGTCGTCCGCGTCCGGATAGCTCATCGGCAAGCAGCCGCAGCGCAGCACGACGTCACGGCGATCAGTCACAGTCCGAGCCGGCCTCGCGCTTCGGCCTCGGCCCGCTGGCGACGCTCGCGCCGCTCGGCCTCGTCCCACTCGAGCAGGACACGGTCGGTCTCGTCGTGAACTTGCCGCCTTTCCTCGATCCGCTTCTGCTTCGACCGCTCGGCCTCGGCCACCTCGACCGCTTGCCGCCGCAGTTCGTTCAGCTCGTCGTGGCGACCGTCGAATGCCCAGGCCAGATCTTCGGCCGGGAACGCGTCGGGATGGTCACCACGGCGTACGGCAGCGGCGACCTGCTCGCGCGCCTGCGCGCGGTGATCGTCGTCGGACATCTGCCGGATGTACTCGATGCCGGTCACTGACCGGCCCGCGGAACGAGTGCTGCGAGCGCAGCCGGATCGCGCTCGCTGAGCGCTGCCGGCGGCGGCGCGTCGAACCAGTGCGGATCGCGCATCTCCTCCGGCAGCTCGTCGACGATCTCAACCGCGTACTCGTCGCCGCGGTTCCAGGCGTCGGACTGCTCGCCCGTCGCATGGATTTCCGCAACGGTGTGACACGCGTCCCTGACGCGCTTCCGCAACGCCGGCGACAGCTCGAGCGCGTCGAGCTCGTGTCGCGACGGCAGGCCGTGAGCACCGGCATACGCCGCGGCGCGGATCATCTGGCGCACCGGGTGCTCGTTGAACTGCGCCATCGACATTCCTTCGGGAACCGTGAGCATCTAGTTCTCCTTTCGGCTTGGTGAAGAAGTCGGAGCGTTCGACCGGCCCTTCACCGACCGATCGAACGCTCGCAGGGCATCCAGGAGTTGCCCCACCGCCGCGGAACGTGTCCCGCGGCGACGCTGGTGAAGAGTCGCGTTTCGCATCCGGCCGAAACTCTGCTCGTCATGGCTGACGTTGGTGTGAGACTCTCGCGAGGCGACCGCGGATCGTCAGCATCGCGACGCACACACCCGGCAGCTCGAGCAGCATCATGGCGTCCGCGCCTCCTTCGGTGACCACTGCCGCAAGATCGACCCGGATACCTCGTTGCGGAGCACGACCGCCCCCGACTGCTCGCGCTCGACGGTCAGCTGCACACCGCGGCCGACGTCGATCAGCACACGCTGGCCGCGGCGCACGTGCACGATGCGATCCCAGCCCTTCACGCGCCCCGCCGATCAGCGTGGCTCGCGCCGGCGAGCACGCGCGCCCGAGCGACAGCGGGCGGGGCCGCCGTCATCAGCACGCTTACGAACCCGAGCGGCGTCCGTTCGCGCGTCTCACTGGGGCACGGACTGGGGCGCACGTGGGGTGCGACCGTCTGATACGGCCTGGTTGACCCGTTTGGAGCCGTCTCCACAGCGGTCTCCAAAACCGGGGGTTGGGGGTTCGAGTCCCTCCGCCCCTGCTGGCCTGGTTCCGCGGGAACCGGCTCACGCAGCGGGTTTCCGCGTCTTCGTCCCCCCTATTGGTTCAGGGTGCGGCGGTCGAGCCGCCGACGTGACGTGCTTTGGCCGGCGCCAGAGCGCCGGCCTTCTCGTCGACGAGCCGCGTGAGGATCTGCTGCGCGAAGCCGAAGAGGGCTGCGTAGGCGAGGACGCTCGAGCCGGGCTGCTTGGAGAGCCCGACCAGGGCGCCGCCCTGAAGAAGGAGCACTCCGACGAGCGCCGTCGCTGCGCCGGCTGCCGCTTTGAACATCACCTGGGCGCTCGGGATGCTGTACGGCGACGGCGTGTGGCTCGATCGCGCAAGCGCGACGAGTGCAGCAAGGAGGCCCGCGATTGCGCCGACAAACTCGACCTGGAACAGGTCAGTGCGGCGACTGTGCACCGTTCCGTCAGGGCAGAGGTCTTTTACCGGGGGCACGCTCGAGCTGGCGCACACCGACACGAAATGCGGATTCAAGGCGTGGACGATCGCGAGCGTGAGCAGAAGGAGCATGAGCGCGGTCGCGCTGGCGAGCAGCAGGTTGCGGAAGCGGCGTACTTCCTGCATGCGCAAGTCGGCATGGAACTGGGCCTGAGCGCGGATCGCACGGAGCGTCTCTCGCATGAGCATCGTGAGCTCCCTGCTGTCGCGGACGTTCTTCAGCTCATCGAGCGACTCCTTGCGCTGGCTGTCGCGACTCGCGAATTGGGCTTCGACGAGCGCCTCGATCTCGCGGATGCGAGATCGAACCATCGGCTCGGGAAGGATCAAGAGCAGCGTTCCCTCGGCCCTGCGCACGGCGGCCCATGCACGCTCGATTCTTGCGCCGGAGAGCCAGAGGGTCAGCCGCTCGCCTCTACCCGTCGACGGCGCGAGGAGATCGCGCGCCTCCCGCCCGGCCCACTCCACGTTGAGGTACTCGCCGCTGCCGCGGCTTTCGAGAGGAACTCGAGTGAGGTCCTCGTCGACTACGTCGAGCCGGTTCGCGACACGGGCTCTCCACGCGGCGGATGATCGGTCACGCCACCACGGTCCCGACGCCCGCACAGTCTCGACAACTCCCCCGACCTGCGGAACTGGCCCGAGCTCAGCGGTCTCCATGTCCTCCGACACGCTCACGACTCGGTTCTACGCCTTGCGACCGCCGTTGACAAGGGTCTGCCGCTTCAGCGTCTCCGGATCGCACCCGGGCGACGTCGGCTCGCTCAGTCGCTGTCGGCGAGCAGCTCCACCGCGATCCGAATCCGCTCGAGCTCACTGACGATCCGGCCCTGCAGTACCAGTGCAGCCGCCTCGTGCTCGCTCAGCTCTTCACCGAGCGCGGCCGAGTATTCGCTCGCCACTCGGCGCGCCCACTTCACCTCATCGACGGCGTCCTGATCAATCGCGTCTTTGGAAGCCACAACATGCGTCGTACCCGTTTACCGGCGATGGTCAACCTCGAGTCACGTACTGACGCGGCGATTCACGCTTTACGTGCATTTGACGTAATCCGCGCGTCGCCCGCATCGACAACGGGTAGGAATGAACCCGTAATGCGGACATCGCTCATCGCACTGGTGCTCACGATCGCCGCGTTCGCAAGCGCCGGTACCGCGGCCGCTGCGACCGCGCCGACGGTGTCGACCGGACCCGTCACGACGGTTGCGCCTACGACCGCAACGGTCTCCGGCAGCGTCAACCCGAACGGCTCCGCGACCACGTGGTACGTGGAGTACGGGACGAGTACGACCTATGGGGCGCAGACGTCACCCGCGAGCGCCGGATCCGGAACGACGACACAGTCCGTCTCCGCGTCCCTCACGTCGCTCAAGGCGGGGACGACGTACCACTACCGCTTCGTCGCGATGAGCAGCGCGGGCACGGCTCGCGGAGCCGACGGGATCCTCACCACCTCCTCCGTCCCCGCCGCCGCCACGGGCAGCGCGAGCAGCATCACCCCCGCGTCGGCCACCCTGAACGGGACGGTCGACCCGAGTGGGCGCCCGACGACGTGGTACTTCGACTACGGCACGAGCACGGGCTACGGCCAGAAGACGCCCGCGAAGGACGCGGGCTCCGGCATGGGCGCGACATCCGTCTCCGCACCCGTGACCGGGCTGACCACAGGTCGGACGTATCACTTCCGCCTCGTCGCGACGAGTGATGCCGGCACGAGCCGCGGCGCCGACAAGACCTTCGTGTCCTCGGCCGCGCCGACTGTCACGGCGAAGGCTGCATCGAGCGTCAAGGACACCAGCGCGACGTTGAACGCGAGCGTGAATCCGAACGGCCAGGCGACGACGGTGACCTTCGAGTACGGCACGAGCACGAGCTACGGCGCCAAGACGCCTGCGGCGAGCGCCGGCTCGGGGACGAGCACGAAGAGCATCTCGACGTCGGTCACCGGGCTCACGGGTGGCGCGACGTACCACTTCCGCCTCGTCGCCACCAACGCGACGGGCACGACCACCGGCGCCGACCAGACGTTCACGACATCCGGCCTTCCCGTGTCGCGCACCGGCGCACCCACCGGCGTGACCGGGACGTCGGCGACGCTGACGGGCACCGTCGATCCCGACGGCCACTCGACGACGTGGTACTTCGAGTTCGGCACCACAACCGGCTACGGCACGAAGAC
>JAOPYX010000208.1 GCA_025964535.1 Actinomycetes bacterium
ATCGCCGACCGCATGCGCGGCATCCTCGAGAAAGCAGGCGTGAAGACGGTCTACAAGACGATCTACGCGTCCGAGACCGTCGACATGACGCCGATCATCTCGAAGATCGCGGCCGCGAAGCCCGACGTCGTCATCGGCGGCACGCAGTCGGGCGACGGCTACTCGATCGTCAAGGCGATGGTGCAGGCGAAGTTCAGCCCGAAGTTCCTGTTCCTGTCGAATGGACCGAACAGCCCGGGCGAGTTCCCGAACAAGGTCGGCGCGAAGAACGTCAACGGAATCTTCAGCGCGAGCGACTGGTTCCCGGACGCGAAGACGCCCGGCAACCCGGCCTTCGTCAAGGCGTTCATCAAGGCCAACGGCGGCAGCGCCGACGGGATCGACCCGGGCTCGGCCGAGGCGTACGCCGTCGGCCAGGTCGTCGAGACGGTCGCGAAGCGAATCCACTCGATCGACAACAAGCAGATCATCGCGGCGCTCCACAAGGGAAGCTGGCCGACGGTGGAGGGCGTGCTCCGCTGGAACGACATCGGCGAGCCGCAGGGCAAGGACCTGCTCATGGAGTGGATCGGCGGGAAGCTCTATCCCGTGCTTCCGAAGAACGTCGGCGTCAAGTCGCCGGTCTTCCCGAAGCCGGCCTGGGGCAAGTAGGCGACGGAACCGAAGAGAAGGGGTCGACGTGCACCAAGTCATTCAGGCGATCATTCTCGGCGTCCTCGTCGGGGGCATCTACGCCCTCATGGCGAGCGGGCTCACGCTCGTGTTCGGGATCATGAAGGTGATCAACGTGGCGCAGGGCGCGCTCGTGATCCTCGCGGCGTACCTGAGCTACGCGCTGTTCTCGCACGTGCACATCGACCCCTTCGTCTCCATCCTGATCGTCACGCCGGCGATGTTCGTGTTGGGCGTCGCCGTACAGCTCGTCTTCGTGCGTTCCCTGCGCGGCCCCGACGGGTCGGAGCTGTCGCTGCTCGTGACCTGGGCGCTGGCGCTCGGGATCGAAGGCGTGCTGAGCGTCATCTTCAAGACGACCTACCGCGTCACGAGCCCGTCCTACGCCGACAGCTCGTGGAGCGTGTTCGGCTACCGGATCAGCGAGGTGCGGTTGTTCGCGTTCGTCGCGTCGGCCGTCCTCCTCGTGTTGCTCTCGCTGCTGCTGACCCGGACGCGCTTCGGTCGCGCCGTCCGCGCGACCGTGCAGAATCCGACCGCCGCGACGCTGCTCGGCGTCGACGCGAACCGCGTGCAGACGCTGAGCTTCGGACTCGGCGTCTCGATGGCGGCGGCGGCGGGCGCCGTCTACGGCGTCATCTATCCGTTCAACCCGGGCAGCCACTACGACCTCATCTCACGGCTGCTCTCGATCGTCGTCCTCGGCGGCCTCGGTAGCCTCGGCGGCGCCGTGTTCGCGTCGCTCGGCATGGGCGTGATCGAGGCGATCGTCGCGGTGGAGATCTCGCCGGTCTGGGCGTCGTTCTCGTTCTTCGTCGTCTTGCTCGCGTTCCTGCTCGTCCGCCCGCAGGGGATCTTCGGCGTGCGGGAGCGTGTCCTGTGAGCCGCGCGACCACCGCCGGGCTCGTCCGCGGCGGGGCGTTCGCGGCTGCGGGAATCGCCTTCCCGTTCGTCTTCCACGCGGCCTGGATCGTCAACATCGGCGTTCTGACGCTGATGTACGCAGCGCTCGCGACGGCGTGGAACCTCTTCTCCGGGTACACCGGCTACATCACGCTCGGGCAGGCCGCGTTCTTCGGGCTCGGCGCGTACACGCTCGGGATCACGTTCGAGCACGTCGGCGTCGGCTCGGGTTACAACCCGTTCTACGCGCTGCCCCTCGTCGGCGCAGGAATCGCGCTCGTATCCGTCCCGGTCGCGTGGATCGCGCTGCGCACGCGGCACATGACGTTCGCGATCGTGACGCTGACGCTGCTCTTCATCGTCCAGCAGCTGGCCTTCAACCTGCGCTCGCTGACGAAGGGCTCGACGGGCCTGATGCTCCCGACGCCGCGCTTCCCGATCGACAGCTACGACACGCCGTTCTATCTCGCGATGCTCGCGCTGCTCCTCGCCGGGCTCGCGCTGTGCTGGCTCATCCTGCGGAGCAAGCTCGGGCTGATGCTGCTCGCGATTCGCGAGGACGAGGAGAAGGCGCGCGGCCTCGGCATCCGCGTCACCGGCGCGAAGCTGATCGCCTGGTCGCTCATGGTCTGGTTGAGCGCGATGGTCGGCGGCGTCTGGGCGTACTACCTGACCTTCATCTATCCCGAGTCGTCGGTCGATCCGCTCGTGATGATCGGTGCGGTGCTGATGACGTTCCTCGGCGGCCGCGGAACGCTGTGGGGGCCGACGATCGGCGCCCTCGTGCTCGTGCCGACCCAGCAGTACATGATCACGAAGCTCGGAGCGAGCCAGCTCTATCTCGTCGGCTACTCGGCCGTGTTCATGGTCGTTCTGCTGCTGCTGCCGCGCGGGATCCTGCCGTCGCTGCGCGGCGCCATCGATTCGCGTCGCGAGCGGCGGCGCACGCACCGTGAGCCCGTCGTGCGAGAGGAGGCGCACGCGTGAGCGCAGCCCTGCTCGAGATCGAAGGCCTGACGAAGCGATTCGGCGGTGTGACCGCGGTAGGCGACTGCTCGTTCTCCGTGCCTGAAGGCTCCGTGACGGCGCTCGTCGGCCCCAACGGCTCAGGTAAGACGACCGCGTTCAATCTCATCACCGGCTATCTGCGCGCCGACGCCGGAGCCATCCGCTTCGCCGGCTCCAGCATTCGCAAGCCCAACCCCGTCTCGCTTGCGCGTCGCGGACTGACACGCACGTTCCAGCAGGCGCGCGTCTTTCCCGACCTGACGCTCGTGCAGAACATGGTGGCGGCGCTGCAGCAACCGTGGCGCGCAGCCCTGCGCCGCGCGGTGCGCAAGCCGGAACAGGCACGCGCGCTCGAGCTCCTCGAGGAGTTCGGGCTCGCCCGTCTCGCAGAAGAGCGCGCGGGCAACCTCTCCTACGGGCAGAAGAAGCTGCTCGAGTTCGCTGCAGTACTGATGGCCGACCCGCGCCTCGTGCTTCTCGACGAGCCGACGGCGGGCGTCAACCCGTTGCTCGTCGACCAGATCGAGCAGCGCATCCGCGACCTCAATGCGCGCGGCCTGACGTTTCTCCTCGTCGAGCACAACATGAACCTCGTCATGCGGCTGAGCGACCCCGTCGTCGTGCTCGACCACGGAACGAAGCTCGCCGAAGGTAGCCCCGACGTCGTCCGCACCGACCCGCGCGTGCTCGAGGCGTATCTCGGCGGATGACGGCGTTGCTGAAACTCGAAGGCGTTGTCGCGGGCTACGGACGCGGCGACATCCTGCGCGGAATCGACCTCGAGCTCGAGGAGGCGACGATCACGTGCCTCGTCGGCCCGAACGGTGCGGGGAAGTCGACCGTGCTGAAGACACTGAGCGGCCTGCTCCGGCCCCGCGAGGGCACGATCGTGCTCGCGGGAGAGGAGATCTCGCGCTGCTCCCCCGCCGAGCTGCTGGCGCGCGGCATCGTGCACGTCGCACAGGAGCGCAGCCTCTTCCCGCTGATGACGGTGTGGGACAACCTCCTCATGGGCGGTCACATCCTGCGTGAGCGACCCCTCGTGCGGAAGCGCGCCGAGGCGATCGCGGAGCGGTTCGATCTCGTGCGCGACCGGCGCGACGAGCGGGCCGGCGCGCTGTCCGGCGGCCAGCAGAAGCTCGTGGAGATCGCGCGCGCGCTGATGCTGGAGCCACGCCTGATCCTGATGGACGAGCCGACGATGGGCCTCGACCCGAAGGCACGCCATCTGATGTTCGAGATGGTCGCCCAGCTGAACGAGGAGGGCCGCACGGTCCTGCTCGTCGAGCAGAACGCACGCGCAGGGCTCGCGATCGCCCATCACGGAGCGGTGCTCGACAACGGCTGCGTCGCACTGACGGGGCCCGGCAAGAGCCTGCTGGACGATCCGCGTGTCGCCGAGCTGTATCTCGGTGGCGCACCGGCTGCTGCCTGAGTCGGCCTTGCTCGTACTGTAGGGCGGAGTGATCCCTGTCATCGACGGCCACAACGACGCGCTCCTGCGCGCGTGGCGAAGTGGCGAGTCCCTCCGCGAGCGTGGAGACGACGGCCATCTCGACGTGCCTCGGATGCGCGAGGGCGGCATCGCCGCCGGCTTCTTCGCCATCTACGTTCCCGAGGACGACTATGCGAGCGACCCGCGCGCGAACGTCGTGGCGACCGACGACGGCTGGGAGGTTCCGTTCGACGACCCCGTGCCCATCGAGCGCGCGTCGCCGGTTGCACACGAGCTGGCGGCAATCGCAGACCGCGATCTGATGCTCGTTCGAACGATCGCCGACCTCGAGCACTGTGTTGCGGGAGACGAGCCCGGCGCGATCCTCCACCTCGAGGGGGCGGAGCCGATCGAGCCCGGCCTCGACAACCTCGACGGCTGGATCGAGCGCGGGCTGCGATCGCTGGGAATCGTCTGGAGCCGGCCGAATGCCTTCGCCTGCGGCGTCCCCTTCCAGTACCCGGGCGCACCCGACATGGGCCCCGGGCTGACGGACGCGGGACGCGACCTCGTGCGCGCGTGCAACGAGCGCGGCGTGATGCTCGACCTCGCGCATCTCAACGAACGCGGCTTCTTCGACGTCGCCTCACTGTCGGAGGCGCCGCTTGTCGTCTCGCACGCGGCCGCGCACGCGCTCGCTCCGATGCCGCGCAACCTCACGGATGCCGAGCTCGATGCGGTCGGCGACTCCGGCGGGCTCGTCGGCGTCGTCTTCGACACGGTGATGACACGCTCCGACGGAGAGCTCGTGTTCGATACGGCGCTCGACGTGATCGCCGGTCATATCGAGTACATCGCCGAGCGGATCGGCCTCGACCACGTTGCGCTCGGTTCCGACTTCGACGGCTGCTTTCCACCGGCGGCGCTCGACGACGCCTCGAAGATGCAGGCGCTCCTCGGCGTGCTCGGCTGGGACGACGACGAGCTCGCGAAGCTCGCGCACGGCAACTGGCTGCGTGTGCTGCGCGCCACCTGGCGCGACTAGCGGGTCTCTGCGGCCCCTGCGCCGATCGCCTCGGCCTCCGGCGGAATCGTCTCGCGCCGGACGACGACGGCGACGCAGGCGAGGATGAGCACTGCGCCGAGGACGATCGACCACGTGAGCGATTCGTGCAGCACGATTGCGCCGAGGGCGATCGCCACGATGGGGTTCACGTACGCATAGGTCGCGACCTTGCTGATCGGCGCGTTGTCGAGCAGCCAGACGTACGCGGTGTAGCCGATGATCGAGCCGAAGCTCACGAGATAGAACCACCCGGCGATCGAGCGGCCGGAGAACTGACTGAAATGCGGATGCGTCGTCGCCAGGCCGATCGGGAGCAGAATCAGCCCGCCGGCGAGCATCTCGTACGACGTCGCCGCGAAGGAGTCCCGCGGCATCGGCAGGCGCGACGACAAGAACGAGCCGGTCGCCCACATGACGGCCGAGCAGACGACGAGGAGCAGCGCCCAGAGCGGTGCGCCGCCGCTCGGACGCACGAGCAGCGCGAGGCCGCCGAAGCCCACGAGCACCCCGGCAAGCGACGCGAACGGCGGCCGGTCGCCGGTGGACGTTCGTAGCAGCACGACCCAGAGAGGGACGGAGCCGACGATCAGCGACGTGAGCCCCGTGGAGACATGTCGCTCGGCGATGAAGAGGAGACCGTTCGCGGTCGGCAAGAGCGCGCCGACGACGGCACAGGACGCGAGCTCGCGCGGTGCGACGCGGAGCACCCGGACGCCGCGCCGCCACGCCGTGAAGCCGAGCATCAGGAGCGCCGCGGCGACGAAGCGGGTGCCGACCGCGAAGAGGGGCGGGATCGTCTCGCCGGCGAGCTCGATGCCCAGGTACGTGGAGCCCCAGATGATGTAGACCGTCCAGAGGGCGACCCAGACACGCGCGCGGTGGCTCACCGCCCCACACTGCCCGTTCGCGCGGAGGCCGTGCTGCAGATGTGTCGAAACAGGGAAAATGGACGCTCACACGGCCGCGGCACGTTTCATCGACTCCCCCGCCCTCTCGGACGGCACCCGGCGCGCCTACCGGGTCGACGTCCGCGAGTTCTGCAGCTGGCTCGACTCCCGCGGCACCGCGCTCGAGGACGTCGACGTGCGGGCATTCGTCGAGTACGCGTCGCACCTCGGCGCCGCGCGTCCCGGCCGCCGTCCGAGCCGGCTGGCGCCCGCCACGATCTCCCGCAAGCTCGCCGCGGTCCGCGCATTCCTGCGCCATGCCCTCGGCGCGGCGCGGGTACCCGACGCGCGCGTCGCACCGCGACGCGGGCGCAGGCTTCCCGAGACGACACGGAGCGACGACCTCGAGAAGGAGCTCCTCGCGCTCGAGGGCGAAGGGCCGATCCCGCTGCGCAATCGCGCCTTGGTCGAGCTCGTCTACTCGGCGGGCCTCCGCAGCGCCGAAGCCGTCGGCCTCGATCTCGCCGACGTCGACTTCGAGCAGACGCTCGTCCACGTGCGTCACGGCAAAGGCGGCAAGGAGCGCGTGGTGCCGCTCGGCGAGCACGCCGCGTACTGGGTCTCGCGCTACCTGCACGAAGCGCGCCCGGCACTCGCCGCCGGCGCGAACGACGCCTTGTTCCTCTCGGTGCGTGGCAAGCGGCTCGACACGAGCACGCTGCGCCGTCTCGCTCCGCACCCACACCGGCTACGCCACGCCTTCGCCACGCACCTCCTCGAGGGCGGCGCCGACCTCCGCACGATCCAGGAGCTGCTCGGCCACAGCTCGCTCTCGACGACGCAGATCTACAGCCACGTCGACGCGCGCCACCTGCGCAAGGTCTACGACAGCGCGCACCCCCGCTCCTAAGCCTTGTAACAACGTGTTACTTGGCACGGTCTCGTGACACTTCATCGGCGAGAGTCGATGCGTGACGACATCGGCGCCGCGGATCCGACAGTCGCTGCTCGAGGCAATCCCCCGCCTCGACCCCCCGCCTCGACCATGGAAGCGGCCGATCGCGGAGGTCTGCCGCCTACTCGGCGCAGAGGCCAATGCGAGAGGGCTCACGCGGCCGAGCTACGAGCGGATCCGGGTGCTCGTCCATCTGCTCCGCGCGATCGACCGCCGGCGAACGCAGGGACCCTCCGTCGCTCAAATGATGTGGGAGGTCGGCGCGGGAGCCCGCTCGGGTCCGAGCCTGACCGACAACATGGCACGCCCGCGAGAGGAGCGACGCTAGCCCCGAGATTCGCCTTGCAACAGTTTGTTACAAGGCCGGTGGGAGGCGTGCGGCCGCCCGGGCCGAATCCAGAAGGTCGATGGACACTTCCGTCGAGTCCTTTCTCGCGCTCTCGATCGCGCGGCTCGCTCCGCGGACGGTCGATGCGTATCGGCGCGACCTCGCCGACTTCAGCCGCTGGCTCGAGGGACCGCCGGATGCGGCGACGCCGGATCAGCTCGCGGCGTATGTCGCTTCGATGCGCGCCGCCGGCCTCGCGGGAACGACGATCGCCCGCCGTGTCGCCGCGCTGCGTTCGTTCTACCGCCACCAGGTGCTGCTCGGCACACGCGGCGACAACCCAGCCGCGGAGCTCGAGCTGCCGCGCCGCCGGCGCGCCCTCCCGCGCACGCTCTCGCCGGGGGAAGCCGAGCGCTTGATCGAGGCCGCGCCCGGCACGACGCCCCGCTCGCTCCGTGACCGCGCGCTCGTCGAGCTCCTCTACGGCGCGGGGCTGCGCGTCGGCGAGGCGGTCGGGCTCGAACGCAACGGCGTCGACCTCGAGCAACGCATCGTCCGCTGCATCGGCAAGGGCTCGAAGGAGCGCGTCGTACCGGTCGGCCGTGAGGCCGTCGAGGCGCTGCGGCGCTACCTCTCACGCGGACGGCCGT
>JAOPYX010000264.1 GCA_025964535.1 Actinomycetes bacterium
GCTCGGTGCACGTGCCGTCACCGCACTCGCAGACGACCGTCATCGACTCTGTGAGCGTTCCAAATGCCGCGTTCAGCCCTTCGATCTTCTCGTTCACGGACCGGTACAGGATCTCGTTCTCCCCGATGCGGCGCTCGCGCTCGTTCATCCGCGCTCCTTCCGTGGGTTGGTGGCCTCTGCGATCTCGCCGGCGATCCCGCTCTTCTCGACGACGTCGTAGTCGCCGTACTTCGCCGCGAGATTCTCGTCCCCGTCGTGTCCGGGGGCGACGAGGAAGCGTCGCGCGTGGGCGCGGATCGCCTCGTACTCCGCTTGGGTGAGTCGAACGATCGTCTTGCACCGCGCGTCGTCGCACTCGCAGATGAACGGCATCGGACGACCCGCGGGGAGGCCGAGGTCCGCCTGCACCGCGCGCACCGACTCGTTGGCCTCGCGGAAGAGCGCCTCGTTGTGCGCCTTGCGCTCTTCTGTTGTCTGCTCGGTCTCCACTACGTGGCCCGGGGTTCCCGGTCGAGCAACGCTTAACCACTCGGTGCCGGATAGGCTCGCGCGGTGCCAGGTCCGCGGCTTACCGTCGTCGGCTCGATCAACCTCGACCTCGTGGCCCGCGCCGAACGTCTGCCTCGGCCGGGGGAGACGATCGCCGACGCCACCTTCAGCCGCATCCCAGGCGGGAAGGGCGCGAACCAGGCCGTCGCAGCTGCGCGACTCGGCGCTGTCGTCACGATGATCGGCTGCGTCGGCGACGACGAACTCGCATCGGCCGCCCTTGCCGGCCTCGAAGAGGCCGGAGTGGGGCTCGATCGGCTGAAGCGCTCGGCCGGCGTCACCGGCGTTGCGCTCATCCTCGTCGACGCGGCGGGGGAGAACGTCATCGTCGTCGCGCCGGGTGCGAATCACGAGCTACGGCCCGAGGACATCGTGCTGCCCGACTGCGACGGCATCCTCTGCCAGCTCGAGATTCCGGTGGAAACCGTCGAGTACGTCTCCATCAACGCTCCCGGTGACTTCTTCCTGAATGCTGCTCCTGCGCAAGCGCGCATTCCGGCTGCGGACATCACGATCGTGAACCGCTACGAGCTCGACGCGCTACCGCATCGGGACGGTGTCATCGCGGTCACGCTGGGCGCCGAGGGCGCGATCCTGCTCGAGGACGGGAAGGAGGTCGCGCGCGCCACACCACCGCCGGTGACGGCGGTCGACGGTACAGCCGCCGGTGACGCGTTCAGTGCCTGTCTTGTGGTCTCATTGCTGGAAGGGCGGACGCGCGACGAGGCTCTACGCCGCGCGTGCGCGGCCGGCGCGCTCGCCGCCTCGCGCTTCGGCGCGCAGACATCGCTCCCGACAGCAGCGGAGGTAGACGCACTTCTATGAGCACGCCCATCGTCATCGACTGCGATCCCGGTCACGACGACGCGATCGCGATCCTGCTCGCGCTCGCCTCGCCCGAGGTGGAGCTGCGCGGCGTCACGACCGTCGCAGGCAACCAGACGCTCGAGAAGACCACAGTCAACGCGCTCAAGGTGCTCGAGCTCGCCGGCCGCGCGGACATCCCGGTCGCCGCCGGCGCGGATGCACCGCTGACGCGCACGCTGCGCGTAGCGGCGAACGTCCACGGTGAGAGCGGGCTCGACGGTCCCTCGCTGCCGGAACCGACGACGCAGGTCGTCGACGCGCATGCGGCGGACTTCCTCGCCGAGCTGATCGAGCCGGGCGTCGTCCTCGTCCCGACCGGGCCGCTGACGAACGTCGCGCTCATGCTCGAGCGGCACCCGGACGTCCGCGACCGGCTCGAGTCGATCGTCTGGATGGGCGGTGCGATCGCCGAGGGCAACGTCACGCCCGCAGCCGAGTTCAACGCGTTCGTCGACCCGGAGGCCGCGGCCGCCGTGTTCGCGAGCGGGATCCCGGTGACGATGATCGGGCTCGACATCACACACAAGGCGCTCTTCACGCGCGCGCACGCCGACCGGCTTCGGGATACCGGCGCCGCCGGGCGGGTCGTCGCCGAGCTCTCCGACTTCTTCCAGCGCTTCCACGAGTCGCGCTACGACTTCGACGGGTCTCCGATCCACGATGCGCTCGCGGTCGCCCACGTGATCGACCCGACGCTCGTCACGACGCTGAACTGCAACATCGAGATCGAGACCGCCTCCCAGTACTGCGACGGACGAACGGTCGTCGACCGCTGGCTCGTTCTCGAGGGCGCCCCGCGCAACGCGTACGCCGGCATCGACGTCGATGCACAGCGCTTCCTCGAGCTGCTCGTGGAGCGGATCGGCTCGCTGGCCTGATTCGCGAGGTCCGGACTCGGACCCTTGCGAAAAATGCCTGCAAGGCCCACCATTCGCCTATGCTCGCCGCCTCCGCAGCAGCCGCGGCCGCTCTCCTTGCGGGCGCGAACGTCCACGCGACCGTCGCGCCCTCCTCCGCAACACGTGACGGACAGGTGCGCGTCGCTGTGACGGGCATCAGCGCCCCCGCGGTCTCCGTGCGTCTCGCGGGCGGCATCGCGAGCGGCGGCAAGTGGTTCAACTGGGTCGCTCTCAGACCGAACGGCCCCGGATCCTGGTGGACCGTGCTCCGCGCCCCGGGATACCTCGGCGTCTACCCCGTCGAGATCCGCTCCGGCGGTGTGCGCCAGGCGACGGACGCCGTCGTCGAGATCCTTCCGCGTGGCTTCGTGGGCAAGCCGGGCTTCGACACGCCGGAGCAGGTTGCCGAGTGGTGGACGCGCATCTCACCGGCGGGGGCGACCCTTGCACGCGTGAGCACCTGGCACACCGGCTTCTTCACGCACCGAGACCCGGATCTCAATCGCCTGCTCCGCGTCCGCTTCACGCTCCTCCGGCCCTGGCCGCAGCTGCACTTGAAGGCGGGAACGCAGGCGATCTTCCTGAGCGTGGCGCGCCTGCGCCCGGGCGGCCTCTGGCGGCTGCTCGAGACCACGCACGCGGCGTAGAGAAGGAGCGCGCCGGGCGCGCGCGAACAGGGCTTTCATGCCGCGCACCAAGCGCAAGAGCACGCTGCGTCGCAAGCCGTCCACCGGCAGGAAGAAGGCCGTCCCCAAGACGGCGACGCCGCGGAGCATCGACCATCCCGAGCTGTGGGGCCTCGGCCTCGTCGCGCTCGGCCTCTTTCTCGGCAGCGTCCTCTACGTCGGCTGGAACGGCGGCTACGTCGGCGGCGCGCTCGTCGACGGCCTCCGCGCCCTCGTCGGAGGCGCGGCGTGGGGGATGCCGGTCGGTCTCGTCGCCGTCGGCGGCCTGATGGTCGCGCGAAGCGCCCTCGTCGACGTGCGCCCTTTCCGGGTCGGGCTCGGCGTCCTCGTCTGCGGGCTGATGATCACGCTCGGCCGCGATCAAGGCGGCTATGTCGGCCAGGTCCTCGGAGGAGCGGTCGGCGTCGCCATCGGCGCCACCGGATCGACGATCCTCGGAGCGCTGCTACTCCTGGTCGGCGCGCTGCTCCTCTCAGGGGCCTCGCTTGGTGCGATCCTCCGTCGCTCGCATCACCGCGTCCGGCATGTCGCGACCGCCACGCGCGCCCGTCGGTCGCGCAGCGGCGAGCCGGTGGACAGCTGGGACGAGCCTGCGCTCACGGCAGGCATCGCCGCTGCCCCCGCGAAGCGGTCGAAGAAGCCGATCGTCGATGCGGAGGAGGCATTCCCCGACGTCGTCGGCGACGAGCCCGTCGCCGTGCCCTACACACCCGCGCCGAGCTTCAGCAGCGAGCCCGCACCGCTGGTTGCCCAGCACGCGCAGCTCGTCGACGACCCGCCGACGCTCTTCGACGACATGACGTCGGAGCACTCGGAGTACAAGCTGCCCGACCGGTCTGTCCTGCGTGTCTCGGCAGCGAAGGAAGGGACGTCGGAGGAGACGGCCGCACGCATCGCGGAGTTGCTCGTGCAGACGCTGTCCCATTTCGGCGTCGATGCGAACGT
>JAOPYX010000303.1 GCA_025964535.1 Actinomycetes bacterium
CCGGCACCGTCGCCTCGACCATGCCCGCGATCGCGCCCGCGGCGTTCGCCATGATCCGCGCCGACACGCTGTTGACGCCGGAGATGTCGACGACCGAGTACATCATCGTCACGTCGACCGCGCCGACGTAGGGACGCGTGTCGCCCGAGGCAACCGTTGACACCATCAGCTTCGGGACGCCCACCGGCAGCGCACGCATCGCCCGCGTCGCGATCGACGAACCGCCCGACCCGCCGAGCGCGAGGATGCCCGAGAGCTTCCCCTCGTCATAGAGGCGACGAACGATCTGCTCGGCGCCCGCAGCCATCGCAGTCACGGCCGCACCGCGATCGCCCGCCGTCGCCAGCTCTGCGACATCCGCGCCCCCCGCGCGCGCCACCTCGTCCCGGGCGATATCAGGCTCGAGCCCGACGGGCTCGTAGATGCCGGCGTCGACGACAAGGACGTCGGTGCCGCGCTCGCGCAGCCTGTCGCGCAAGAACGCGTACTCGGCTCCCTTCGAGTCGAGCGTGCCGACCAGGACGACCGCTGCCACTTACGCGTTCTCCGCGAGCGGCTCGACGCCGAGGAAGCGGCGCTGGAGCTCCGGATCCTGCGTCAGGTCGGTCGCGGTCGTCTCGGCGAAGATCGAGCCTCCGACCATCACGAGCTGGCGCTCGGCGATCGAGGTTGCGACACCGAGGTTCTGCTCGATCAACAGGATCGCGAGCCCTTCCTCCTCGAGCTTCTGGAAGGTCTCGACGAGGTGCTCGATGATCGCCGGCGCAAGTCCTTCGGACGGCTCGTCCATGATCAGCAGCGTCGGGTTCGTGAGCAGCGCACGCGCAATCGCGAGCATCTGCTGCTCCCCGCCCGAGAGTTGCGCACCGCCGTTGCGCTTGCGCTCCTGCAAGCGCGGAAAGAGCTCGTATGCGCGCTCCACCGTCCAGCGCTTCGAGCCGCCGCGCGCACTGATCATGCGCAGGTGCTCGTCGACCGAGAGCGACGGGAAGAGCCGTCGGCCTTGCGGCACGTAGCCGATCCCGAGCTTCGCGATCTTGTACGACGGCCGGCCGACGAGCTCCTCACCGCGGAAACGGATCGAGCCGGTGACGCGAGCGGGCGGCAGGCCGACGATCGCGTTGCAGAGCGTCGTCTTGCCCATGCCGTTGCGTCCGATGATCGACGTCGCGCCGCCGCTGATCTCGAACGAGACCTCTTCGAGCGCCTGTGCGCGTCCATAGAACGCGTCGACGCCTTCGATCGCGAGCAGCGGCTCAGCCATCGCTCTGGTTCCCCCGGCCGAGATAAAGGTCGTGCACGGTCTGGTTCGCGCGGATCTCGTCGGGCGTGCCTTCCACGATCACGCGACCGTCGTGCATCATCGTGACCCGCTCGGCGACACGGAGCGCGACGTCCATGTCGTGCTCGATCAGGATCAGCGTGATCGCAGGGTCGAGCTGCAGGAGCAATTCGGTGAGCGCGACACGTTCGCCGCGTGAGAGCCCCGATGCGGGCTCGTCGAGCATCATCAGCGTCGGATTGACGGCGCGCGCCATGCCGACCTCGAGCTGTCGCTGCTCGCCGTGCGAGAGGGAGCCGACCAGCGTCCGTTCCCGGCCGTCGAGGCCGACCGTGCGGGCCAGATCGCGAGCGCGTTCCCGCAGCTCATTGTCGCGGCGAAGCTTGACAGGGCGCAGATGCCCGCTCTTCACGCCGAGCACGGCGAGATAGAGGTTGTCCTCGACCGACAGGCCGAGAAAGAGGCGCGACTTCTGGTACGTGCGACCCATCCCGAGCTTCGCGCGCGCGCTCGGCGACAGCAGCGTGATCTCGTCGCCCTGGAACTCGATCGTGCCGGCGCTCGGCGGAAAGTCGCCCGAGATGACGTTGAAGAGCGTCGTCTTGCCGGCTCCGTTCGGGCCGAGGATGGCGCGCCTCTCGCCGTGCGCGACGTCCAGATCGACGTCGCGCACGGCGTGGAGGCCGCCGAACCGCCGGCCGATCCCCCGCAAGCGGAGGATCGGCTCGACGTGCTCGGGTGTTGCTACCTCGGTCACGTGGGCGTTAGCCGGTGACCTTCGGGTGCTGCGTCTTGCCGATCCACGGCAGGCTCCGCTTCACGCAGGCCGGGCTGGTGCGCCCCGGCGGCGGCGTGCTGGTCGAGAACGTGCCGCCGAACGTCTGGTCGACCTGCGGGATGTAACCCACCGTCTTGATCGCCAGCTTGCCGCCCTTCGAGTACAGCTGCTGGTAATAGACGGGGATGATCGCCTGGCGGTTCTTGTCGAGCTTCATCGGTCCGTAAGGCGACGCGAGCGTCACCTTTCCGAGCGCGGCCTGCAGTGCCTTCTGGCCGCCGGAGAGGTCGCCCTTGACCGCCTGCAGTCCCTTGATGAGACCCCAGGTGTTGGCGTAGTAGCCGAACGTGAACGTCGACGCCGCCTGCGGCGCGGCTGCACCGAACGGCGGGATCGTCTTGAACCACTTCCCGATGATGTTGTTCGCGTAGTTCTTCGCAGCCGGGGTCGCGAGATCGCCGGCCGTGCCGGCACCGCCGACGTAGGCGCCGACGACGCGCGTCGAGAGCTGCTCGAACTGCCCCGGGGTGCCCCAGAACAGGTTGCCGATGAACTTCTTCCCGTCGATGGGGCCATGAGCCTGCTCATAGGCCTTCAGGAACGGAATGAGACCGGCGCCGCCCACCGCAACGAAGGTGCCGTCGACGTTCGTCGGCATCTGCTGCGCGTAGGAGGAGTAGTCGGTCGTGTTCAGCGGCGGGAACACCCGCTTGGTCACCTTGCCGCCCACCCCGCAGAACTCCGCGATGAATCCGGCGGCCGACGTCCACGCGAAGCTGTAGTCGTCCGCCACGACTGCGGCGGTCTTCCAGCCCAGCTTGTTGTAGGCGAGGTCACCGAGGCCGGCGTTCCACATCGCGCCGTCACCGTTGAAGCGGAAGAAGTTCGGCGCACGCACCTTCAGCGTCGTGTCCTGGGCGCCGGCGGAGCCGTCGACGAACGTCTTCGTGGGATGCTGCTTCGCGTAGTTGGCGACAGCGATCGACTCGTCACCGGACAGCGGGCCGATCATCACGTCCGCGCCGAGCTGCTCCATGAGCCGCTTGGTCACCTTGATCGCCGTGTCGGCCTTGTCGTTCGAGCAGCCGATGCCGACGAGCTTGAGCGGGTGACCGTTGATCTGTCCGCCGGTCCAGCCCTTGCGCGGGTCGTTCGCGTTGACCGGCTTCGCGCCGGCGTACTGCGACAACGCGGAGACGACGCCGGCGAGGTCCTGACCGTCGAAGGAGCCGAAGGCCCCCTGGCAGTCGGACAGCACCGCGATCTTGATCGGCGTCGCCGCGCTCTTGGCGGACGCTCCCGAGGCGGCGACCGCGGCGGTGACCACCGCGAGCGCTGCGAACGGAATCAACTTCCGCTTTCGTATTCCCCTACCCATTCTTCTTGCCCTCCTTTGAGCCTTGGTGGTTCATCGTCGAACCGGGGTCGTGCGTGCTGCGGTCGAGCAACTGGGCGAATCTCCTGCGGGCAATCCGTGCCGTCGTGCGTGCGACCCTCCTTTCAGACGGTGGGCTCGGCCTGACCGAGCCCGACCGGCGTGCGGTCGAGCGGGCCGCGGCGACGCCCGGAGAAGACGTTGAGAACTCGTTCCCAGAGGCCCATGAGGCCGCCGGGCGAGACCAGCACGATCACGAGGAAGATCGCGCCGATCAAGGTGTGAAAGCGCGGGCCGATGAAGCTGATGCGCTGCGAGTAGTTGTTGATGATCACGAAGAACAGGGCGCCGACCCAGGCGCCCTCGAGCCGGTAGAGGCCGCCGACGACGGCGATCACCAGCAAGTCGATGGTTGCGCCGAGGTCGATCGACGCGGGGTCGATGTGGCCGTTCCACCAGACGAAGA
>JAOPYX010000117.1 GCA_025964535.1 Actinomycetes bacterium
CGAGCCGTCGAGGTGCAGCGCGTCGAGATAGCCGTGCAGGAGGACACCGTCCTGCACGAACGTGAAGTGGCGTTCCTTCTCGACCTTCGGCAGCTGCGCGATTCGAGCTGCGAGCTCGGACTCGCAGTACGACGTGACGAAGGCGCGAATGCGCGCCAGCTCCTCCTCGCTGACGGTCGGGTACCACTGGCGGACCTGCTCGAAGTCGGGCGCCACGGGCGCACCGAGGTCGACCTGCTCGAGCAGGCGGTGAACGGCGTCGCCGATCTCCGTCGCGCGCAGGCCTGCACCGCCGTCGCTTCCGCGGGCCGGCCGGCGCTCGCTCATGCCGGCGACCCGGATCGCGTAGTACTTGTACGAGCACTGCTCGAACGTGGACAGCGCGGTGAACGAGAGCCGGCGCACGCGATGAAGGGGCGGCTCGGGCGGCGCGACCAATGCGGGCAGCAGCGGTGCCGGCGGCGGCGCGGCGACGGCCTCGAGCGCGGTGAAGAGCGCCAGCTGCCCGGCTTCGTCGAGCTCCACGACCGGATCTGCGTCGGCCTCGGCTTCGACCCAGTCGGCGTCACGGTGCCGGTCGATCCGAACGACGAGGCGCGCAGCGTTGCGCGCGATCTCGAGCGGCGTGTCGCCGGCAGCGGCGAGCTCCTCGTCCGCGTCCAGACGACCAAGCACCCAGCCGATCGGGGTCGACGCGTCCGCGGCCTTCTCCCGGTCGATCGAGCCGGAGACGATGAGCCGCTCCTTCGCGCGCGTCATCGCGACGTAGTAGAGGCGGAGCTTCTCCGCCTGCTCCTCGATGCGGCGCGCCTCGCGAACCTCGTCGTAGTCGAAGGCGCCGCGGCGCTTCGTCGTCACAGGGTCGGCGACGCGAAAGCCGAAGCGGCCGTCCGACAGCGCGAGGATCTCGTCGGGAGACGGTGGTGCCTTGTCGCGCCCGGCATCGGCGACGATCACGACCTTGAACTCGAGCCCCTTGGCGGCATGGATCGTCAGCAGGCGCACGACGTCGGCGCCCTCTTCCTCCGCCACCGCCTCGAGCTCACGTGCACCCACCGCCTGCTGCTCGGCGACGAAGCGCACGAAGCCTTCGATGTCCGGACCGCGCAGCTCCTCGTACGAGCGCGCGAGCCGCGCGAGCTTGCGCATGTTCGCGTAGCGGCGACGACCGTCCCATTGCGCAAGCACTGCGAGGTCGTAGTCGTGCTCGCTGACGATGCGCTCGCACAACCGCTCGAGCGACAACCGAGGCACGACAGCGGCAAGACGGTCGTAGCGCTGCCGGAACGCGAGCAGCAGGCGCTCCTCGCGCGGCGCCAACCCGGGCGGCACGGTCCGCTCGAGACCGGCGAACAACGGCCGCTTCGACGCAGCTCGGCGCAGCAGTGCGAGCGCATCGTTCGAGAGACCGACGAACGGCGAGGCCAGCACGCTGAGCAGGGCACGATCGTCGTAGCGATTCTGCAGCAGGCGCAGATACGCCAGCAGGTCTGCGACCTGCTGCTGGCCGAAGTACCCCTTGCCCGTCGCGCGATACGTCGGCAGGCCTGCCTTGCGCAGCTCGTCCTCGTACCACTCCGCGTCGGTTCCGGCCGCGAAGAGCAGGACGATCTCCCCGGGCGACGCCGCGCCGGTGTCGACGAGCTCGCGGACACGCCGCGCGACCGAGCGCGCCTCGCCGCGCCGCCAGTGCACGCCGGAGTCCTTGTAGCTCGCCTTGTCGGTGACGAGCAGCTCGACGGGATGACCGAACACGGGATCCGGGAACTCCGCACCTGCGTGCAGTGGCTGGAACTCGTCGCCGAAGTGCGCACCGAAGAGCTCGTTCACGGCGGCCAGCACCTCGGCGCGCGACCGGTAGTTGCGCGTGAGCGGCAAGAGCTGCTTCGCCTGCGCGCGGCGCTCGCGGAACACGCCCACGTCAGCGTGGCGGAAGCCGTAGATCGACTGGAACTCGTCGCCGACGAAGAACAGCTCGGCATCGGGCATGCGCAGCAGCTCGACGAGCTCGCACTGGAGCGCATTCGTGTCCTGGAACTCGTCGACCATGATCGACCGGAAGCGCAGTCCCTCCCGCTCGCGAATTGCCTCGTTATCGCGCAGCAGGTTGCGCGCGTGCAGCTGCAGGTCCTCGAAGTCGAGCGCCGACTCACGCGCCTTCGCCTCCGAGTACGCGGCCGCGAAGCGCGTGAGCAGCTCCTGGAGCAACACGCGGTCGCGGATCGCGGCCTCGTCGAGCGCCGCCTGCTCGACCGCCTTGCGCGCCTCCTCGTACGACGCCGCGCGCTCGCCCGACGCGCGGAAGCCGGAGAGCTCCATCAATCGGTCGGGACGGTCGTCACGCTCGAGCAGCGCGAGCAGCTGCGTCGCGTTGCCGCGCTGGAGCTCCGTCGCCGACACGTCCTCGGCGAGACCGCGGGCCGCCGCGCGCAGCTCTTCGATTCGACCGGCGAGTTGCGGGAGGATCTCCACCGCGAGGTCGAGGTCGCGCCCTGCGGAGCGCAACGTCTCGTAGACACCGGTGAGCATGCGCCGCAGCCCGTCGGCCCCATAGGTCGCGAGCAGGCGCAGCCGCTCGGGCTCTTCTCCCGAGCAGAACTCGGCAAGCGCCTGCTTGAACGACTCGCTCCGAAGCACCGCGCCCTGTGCGTCGTCGAGCTCGCGGAAGCGAGGGTCGAGCCCGGCCGCGAAGGGGTAGCTCTTGAGCAGGCGCAGACAGAAGCCGTGAATCGTCGAGATCCAGGCGCCGTCGAGCTCGCGAGCGAGATCCTGCCGCCCGCGGTCGGCGAGCGCGGCGCGAATGCGCGTGCGCAGCTCGCCCGCCGCCCGGCGCGTGTAGGTGATGACGAGGATCGAGTCGACGTCCAGGCCGCGGTCGCAGACCGCCCGCACGAAGCGCTCGACGAGCACCGCCGTCTTGCCCGTGCCGGCGCCTGCCGAGACGAACACCTCTCCCGTCGCCTCGACGGCGGCGAGCTGCTGCTCGTTCATCCGCGCTCCACCCGGCAGATCGGCCAGAGGTCGCACCAGGCGGGACAGCCGTCGCCCTTGGGGTCGTGCTTGACGTCGCCGCCGCGGATGCGCCCCGCGAGCCGGTGCGCCGTCGCTTTCGCGTTGTCCACGGCATTCCAGAAGGCGTCTTCGTCGAGATAGTCCTGCTTCGAGTAGCCCGTGAGCGTGTCGCTCTCGCCGGCGCGCAGCAGCCCGCGTGCCTTGCGCTCGCCCGCGAGCGGCCGGTAGACGCCGCCGAGCGGCTCGAGCCCGACGAGGTCGCGCAGCACGAGCATGTACAGCGGGATCTGGAGGCGTAGCTCTCGCTCGATCTCGCGTGCCGAGTGTGCGTGCTTTCCGGACTTGTAGTCCTGGACGATCCCGCGCGCGCCGAACGGATCGACGTCGATGCGGTCGATCTTCCCCGACAGCGTGAAGCCGTCGCCGAGATCCAGCCCACGCTGCAGCTCCTGCGGGGCGCGCTCGTTCCCGAACGCGACCTCGAAGCGGCGCGGCACGAGCGCGAGCTCGCTCGCGCACTCCTCGTGGACGACGGCTTCGAGATCGCGCCACAGCGTCGAGTCGAGCTCCCGCGCCTCCATCTCGGTCATCTCCATGCGCTGCCCCTGGAGCGCTTCGTCGAGGCACGCGCGCATCAGGCGGACGGCGGCGTCGGCGACGCGCTCTTCCAGCTTCTCAACGCCGAGCTCCTTCGGGATGCGCGTGAAGAACTTGAACAGCGCGGAGTGCGCGACGGAGCCTTTGAGCTTGGCGTCGACCTCGGCGTCGATCGAGCGCGGGTCGAGGAACCGGTCGACGAACCAGGCCGAGGAGCAGTCGGCGAACCGCTCGAGCTCCGTGACGTTGAACGTCGTCTTCGAGCCCAGCTGCTCGAGGACCAGCGGATGCGTCAGCTTCGTTGGCCGCCGGAACGCGGAGACCGCACGTTCGAGCCGGCGTTCCCAGCCGTTCGCGCGCGCGAGCGCGTCCGCGCCCGAGCCGTCGCGCGCGGCGAGCTCGGCGAGTGCGCGCAGGCGCTCGCGCTCCGTCGGTGCTTCTTCGAGCTTCCACGTGAGCGCCGAGAGCGGGCGCCGCCGCGTCCAGCGGCGGACGTCATCCGCATCGAAGACCGCCTGTACCTCCTCCCAGAACGGGCTCGGCTCGCGCGGGCTGCCGTCGTCGGTCGCCGCCTCGCGCACGAGGTAGAGGCGCTCGAGCGGCCGCGTGCACGCGGTGTAGAAGAGATACCGGTCGCGACTGACGGAGTCGGGGCGCTGCAGCCGTGCGCCGCGCTCATCGAGCATGCGCCGGGTGTCGTCGTCGAGGAACGGCGACGAGCTGCCGCGTCGCGGCAGGCTGCCCTCTTCGAGGCCGAGGACGAACACGACGTCGAAGCGCCGCGTGCGCGCGCGCAGGAGATCGACGACCGCGACGCGGCCCTCTTCGTCGCCGCGCGTCGGCCGGAGCGTCTGTCGCTCGAGCGCGCCGGCCACGTCGTCGCGCGGCAGCTCCTCTCCGAGCGCGCGCCAGCGCTCGAGCTCGGTGAGCAGGCGGTTCACCGTCTCGTAGGCGCGCAGGTCGAGCCGCGAGGACTCGCCCACCGGCGGCCCGTCGAGCCCGTATGCGTTGCGGAGCATGCGCGCGGCGAGCCGGCGGACAGCCTCGACCGGGTCCTCGGCATCGCGCAGCTCGGCGAGCGCCGGGAGCGGCGCCCCGCGCAGCTTCTCCGACTCCTCGACGACCCGCTCCGGTGTCTGGATCGCGCGCCCCCGCAGGCGACCCTCGACGAAGTCGACGGCGCGTCGCTCGAGTCCCGAGAAGGGCGAGCGCAGGAACGTGAAGAGATCGCGCCGCGTGCCGCCGAGCCACGCGAAGCGCAGCATCGCGGTGAGCGACTGACCGAACGGCGTCTGCGCGAGTCGCACGTTGCCGTCCACGGCGTAGGGAACCCCGAGCGTGCCAAGGGCGGTCTCGAGCGGGGCGCGCCAGCGCTCGATGCTCGGCACCACGATGCCGACGTTCTCGGGCGGTGTGCCAGAGCGAAGCACTGCGAGCAGTTCCTCTCCGACGAGCTCGAGCGCACCGCGCGCGCCGGCGCCTTCGAAGAAGCGGACCGCGCCGTCGATCGGCTCCGGAGCGGGTGCGGAGTCGGCGAACAGTGCGCGCTCGAGATGCGCGAGCGCCGGATGCGCGGACTCGGCGTAGCGCGGCGGCAGTTCCTCGATGCGCGGGCCTGCGAGACGCGAGAGATCCTCGGCGGTCCGACGGAGCGACGCAAAGCCCGGCCGGCCCGGCTCGTACGGGAGCGACACGCTCACCTCGGTACGCGCGGCGAGCGCCTCGAGCAGCGCCCATTGCGCGCTCGTGAGGTCCTCGAAGCCGTACGCGAACACCGGCTCGCCGTGCCAGGCCTCGAGATCGGACTGCAGCCGCCCCACCGCGATGCGCTGGAGCAGCTCGCGGTCGACGAGGCCGAGGCGATCGAGCTCGGAGCGGTAGGCGGCATAGAGCCGCGAGACGTCGCCCTCGAGGTCGCCGGGCTCGAGCAAGCCGGATTCGACCTCCGCGAGCGTGTCGAGCAGCGCATCCGCGAAGCCGCCCGACTGCGCGGACGCCGAGAGGCCGTTGAGGGCAGCCGACGCGATCGCACGGCGGACGACGAATGCGCGCTGTACCTCCGGCAGCGGCCTGCGGCCCTCGCCGCCGCCCTGAGCGATCCGCTCGAAGAGGTCGTGGAATGTCCCGATCGTGCCGGCGAGGAGCGCCGGCCGCCGTTCGATCAGCTCACGCTCGACGAAGTCGACGTCCGACCGGTTCGGCACGATGAGCACCGGTTCGCTCTCGAGCGAGTCGAGATAACGGTCGAGCAGAAGCCCGACCTTGCCCGCATTCGCGGGCCCGGCGATGAGACTGAGCGGCACCGCTCCATGGTAGAGCGGGGTCCCGACGTCTCCAGAGGGCGTTTCTGGACGTCTCCGCAAAGAGCGGGAAACGGTGTCCGGAGGGCGGCTCGCCCCGCCCCTCGGACGAGTAGCGCCTTAGGCCTGGGCGGCGTTCTTGGGCTTGCGGCCGCGCCTGGCGGCGGGCTGCCCGGGCATCGAGCCTGCGCAGTCGTCGCACAGATCCGCCTGCTTGCCCATCCGGCGCGCGTCGGAATACGTCACGCGCAGGACGGCGCCTCTGGCCTCTTCGACTTCCTTACCGCATTTGTCACATACGAGGATTGTTTTGCGTGCCATGGCGGTAATTCTACCGGAAATACCCGGCGTAACTATGCAGCTGCGCGCGCTTCGCGAATACGCCAAGAACGGAGCAGGCTCAACAGGGCCTGTTCCTCCGCATCCAAGCCGACTTCGCGTGCACCGACGACGCGCAAATTACGCGGGCGGAAATCCTCGAGCGTTCGCCCTTCGAGATATTGGTCGATGACGGCCGGAGAGACGTACGACGCGCGACAAACGGCCGGTGTGTTCCCAAGCTGCTGCGCAACGCGGTGCATCACTGCCGAGAGCGAACGCTTCTCGTCGGTCTTCGTCTCGGGAAACCCATGGCGCTGTACGCGCTCCGCGAGCGCGATTCCCGCGAGCAGGGTCCCGCCCCACGTGCGGAAATCCTTCGCCGAGAACTCCGGCCCCATGTACTGCTTCACGTAGTCGTTCAGACGCTTGCTCGTGAGCGAATAGAGATCTCCGTCCCATTCGTACCGGAAGACGCGGCTGCCCCTGGGCACGGCCAAGAGCTCACGGATCGCGAGTGCAAGCTCGTCGTCCACGATCGTCGTGCGCACCTGGATCGAGTGCTTGCCACGGAAGCTGAGCATCACGCGGTTGGCACGCACCGACACGTGCCGCTTCGTGAGCGTCGTGATGCCGTAGGTCCGCGATTCGCGGGCGTATTGCTCCGAGCCGACGCGGAACCAGCCTACGTTGATGAGCCGCAGCGCGACCGCCGCGATCCGCTCGCGGTCGAGACCGTCCTTGTCGAGATGCTCGGTCATCGTCGCGCGCAGCTCCGGCAGCTTCTCGGCGAAGCGGATCAGCTTGTCGTACTTCGCCTGCTCCTGCGCCGCGCGAAAATCAGCGTGATAGAGGTACTGCTTGCGCCCCGCTTTGTCGTAGCCGGTCGCTTGGAGCTTCGCCTTGGGGCTCGGCGAGATCCAGACGTCCTTCCACGCGGGCGGGATCGCGAGCTTCTGCAGACGCTCCACCTTCGCGTCGTCCCGGATCTCTCGCCCGCGCTGATCGACGTAGCGGAACGCTCCTTTACGCCCTTTGCGCGTCCATCCTCGCGGAGCCCGAGTCTCCGTCGTCGTCCCATCGCCTGGCATGTCGTGGCTACTTGTCCGCGCCGAGCGATGAATACACTGCCCCGCGAATGCGCGACGAGAGCACGATCGTCGTCCTCGAGGGCGACCAGACCGGACAGGAACTGCTCGAGGAGGGCCTCCGGGTGCTCTCGCCGGACGTGACGGGCGTCGAGCTCGAGTTCATCCGCTTCGACCTTTCACTCGAGAACCGCCGCGCGACGAAGAACGCGGTCGTGCACGAAGCCGCAACCGCGATCCGCGAGCACGGCCTCGGTCTCAAGGGCGCGACGGTCACCCCCGAGTCGCGCGACGATGTCGGCTCGCCGAATCGCATCCTCCGCGAGGAGATCGGCGGCAAGGTCATCGTGCGCACAGGCCGGCGCATTCCCGGCGTCTCCCCCATCGGCGGAGTGCACGCGCCCATCTCCATCGTCCGCATGGCGGTGGGCGATGCGTATGGCGCGACCGAATGGCGCGAGGGCGAAGGCGACGACGAGGTCGCGTTCCGCACCGAGCGCATCGAGCGCAAGATCTGCCGCGCGGTCTCCGAGTTCGCGTTCCGCCAAGCGGCGCGCACGGGCGCGAAGGTCTTCGGCGGCCCGAAGTACACCGTGAGCCCCACGTACGAGGGGATGCTCAAGGAGGAGATGGACGCCGCCGCAACACGACATCCCGAAGTCCCGTACGAGCCGCAACTGATCGATGCGACGTTCGCGCTGCTCCTCTCCTCGACGGGCGATCCGCTCGTGATCCCGGCGCTCAACCGCGACGGCGACATCCTCTCCGACCTCGTGCTCCCGCTCTTCGGCTCGATCGCCGGCTCGGAGTCGCTGCTCGTAGCGTTCGAAGACGATTTCGAGCCGGCCGCGATCATGGCCGAGGCTGCGCATGGAACCGCGCCGTCGCTCGAGGGCAAGAACGTGGCCAACCCGATGGCGATGATCCTCGCCGGCGCCGCCCTCCTCTCCTATGGAAGCGAGCCCGCTCAGCAGGCGGGCCGCGCGATCCGTGAGGCGTGCCTCGAGGCGGTCGCCGCGGGAGCGCGCACCGCCGACCTCGGCGGCCACCTCGGCTCGAGCGAGTTCACCGACGAAGTGATCGCCCGCGTGCGGGCCAAGCTCGAGGTCTGGGCGTCGCTCTAGCCGAGTGCGCGCGGGAACGCCCCGGCGCGCGGCGTCCACACGTCGAGGAAGAGCCCGGCGACCGTCGGATCGAACTGCGAGCCGGCACACATCGCGATCTCGGTGAGCGCACGGTCGATCGGGAGCGCAGGCCGGTACGGCCGCGGTGACGTCATCGCGTCGAACGCGTCGGCCACGCAGAGCAGGCGAGCCTCGAGCGGGATCGAGCGGCCACGCAGTCTCGACGGATAGCCGGTGCCGTCCCACCGCTCGTGATGGAAGAGGACGTATGGGAGCGCTCGGCTCGCGGCACGCAGTGGTGCCAGGAGCGCGGCTCCGGTGGTCGGGTGCATCTGGATCTCGGTCAGCTCGTCGGATGTCAGCGGCGTCGCCTTACGCAGCAGCTCGCCGCGCACGCTGATCTTGCCGATGTCGTGCAACGGGGCGCCGAAGCGGAGGCCTGCGATGCGCTTCTCGTCCCAGCCCAGCCGCCGTGCGACCGGCTCGGCGAGGGCAGCAACCCTGGCGCCGTGTCCCGGCATCTGATCGCGCTCCTCGAGCGCGCGAGAGATCGTTCCCAGCATGCCCGAACCAGGTTCCGCAGGCCGTTGCGGTTTCCTCTGCGCTGCGGTTGCTTCTAGCGCCAGATGCCGGTGATCGGCGCCGCCTGCGCAGAGCGCCCGAGGCGGGGAAGCCCCCAGGCCTGCTCGATCGTGCGCAGCAGCCCGTAGTGGTTGGTGGGGCGCGCGAACGTGGAGCCGGGCCGCACGGCGGGGCCGGTCGCGAGGGCAACGACGTTGCCGCCGCCGCCCGCGCCGGTCGATCCCTCGTCGAAGACGACGAAGACGACGCTCTTTGCGAGCTCCGGCGAGGACAGCAGCGGAACGATATTGGCCTTGAGCCAGCCGTCCCCGGTTCGCACCGAGCAGTCGTGCATGTCGTTGCAGAGATCCGGAACGACGAGCGCGTAGTCGGGGAGACGACGGGCACGTACATCTGCCGCGAGCCGGCTGTAGGGCACTACTCGCCGGAGCCACGCGGGATGGTCGAGGACGCTTCGGAAATAGACGAACGGGTCGTGCTTCTTCGCATACCGCCCTGCGGATGCCACGGTGCTGCCTGGGCTGGGAAGCCCTTCCGCGTACGTCTTCCAGGTACGCCCGGCCGCTGCGAGCGAATTCGCGAGGCTCGGCGCGTCGACGACGCAGTCGGTGCAGTCGGAGGTGATGCCCTGCGGCGAGCCGGAGACGAGGGCCAGGTAGTTGGGCAGGCTCGGATGCGCCACCGCGTCGTACTGCGTCAGGGAGGCGTAGCGGCGGGACAGCGAGGCGAACGTCGGCGCCGCGGCGTTGCCCACGACCTCGCCGCGCTCCTTGTTCTCGAACACCACCACCATCACGTGGCGAAAGCGTGGAACTGCAGGGGCGATACGAGCTGCAGACGCGGCGAGCGGCACGATCAACGCGACGAGCGTCGCGACGATCGCCGCGCGCTTCACAGGCTGTCCTCGACCCGCTTCTTCACGCGATGCAGGACGAACCAGCCGAGGACGAGCCCGACCACAATGACTCCTGCGGCGTAGAGCCCGTAGCGCTGGATCGCGTCGGCGACCGCCCGGCCACCGTAGTAGGCGGCGAGGCCGACCGTGGTTGCCCAGACGATGCCGCCGGTCGCGTTCCAGAAGAGGAACTTCCACCAGTTCATGTGCGCAAGACCCGCGACGGCGGCCGCACCGACTCGGAGCACCGCGACGAACCGTCCGAAGAACACGGTCTTGCCGCCGTGGCGCTGCATCAGTTTCTCGGCGCGCGGCAGGATGCGGTCGGAGTAGCGCTGCAGCCAACCCCAGCGGCGGAAGAGCGCGCGGCCCCCGAGGCGCCCGAGCAGCCAGTAGCCGAGGTTGTCGCCGATGATCGCCCCGGCGGCTGCGACCGCGATCACCGAGACGATGGAGTAGTGGCCCTCGGAGGCGAGGACGCCGAACGCGATGAGCGCAGTCTCGCCCGGCAACGGTATTCCGAACGACTCGAGCATGACCACCACGAAGAGCAGAGGCAGACCGTGCGTGATGAAGAAATGCGTCACGTGCATCGAGTCTAGGCACCACGCGCGAGTGACCGGGCCGCCAAATCCGTACATTCGCGCATCCCGTCGCCCGCGACTCCCATAGAGTTGCCGCGATGAGGGTCGGGGTAACGCGCGAAACGGCGCCGGGCGAGCGCAGGGTCGCCCTTGTGCCGGAAGCGGTCGCGAAGCTGGTCGCGGCCGGCTTCGACGTGATCGTCGAGCCCGGCGCGGGCGAAGCTGCCTCGTTCCTCGACGACGCGTACCGCGAGGCCGGCGCGACGCTCGACTCCCCATGGGAGGCCGAGGCGCTCGTGAAGGTGCGCAAGCCCGACGAGGCAGAGGTCGCGCGGCTACGCAGCGGCCAGATTCTGATCGGCTTCCTCGACCCGCTCGCCGACCGCGAGGGCATCGAGCGCCTTTCGTCGCGCGGAGTCGTCGCGTTCGCAATGGAGTCGGTTCCCCGGATCACGCGCGCGCAGTCGATGGACGCGCTCTCGTCGCAGGCCACGGTCGGCGGCTACAAGGGCGCGCTGCTCGGCGCCGAGCACCTACCTCGCTTCTTCCCGATGTTGATGACCGCGGCAGGGACGGTGCCGCCCGCGAAAGTGCTCGTGATCGGCGCCGGCGTGGCGGGACTGCAGGCGCTCGCGACCGCGCGGCGGCTCGGCGCGATGGTCACGGGCTTCGACGTGCGCCCAGCCGTCCGCGAGCAGATCCAGAGCCTCGGTGCGAGCTGGCTCGACCTCGGCGTCTCGGGGGCCGAGGCGGAAGGCGGCTACGCACGCGAGCTGACCCCGGAGGAGATGCAGGCACAGCAGCAGGCGCTCGAGGCGCGCATCGGCGACTTCGACGTCGTCATCACGACCGCCGCTGTGCCGGGCCGTGCGGCGCCGCGGATCATCCCGGCCTCGGCGGTGGGCGCGATGCGCCCCGGCTCCGTCATCGTCGACCTGGCGGCCGACACCGGCGGGAACTGCGAGCTGACCGTGCCCGGCGAAGTCGTCGTGCGCGAAGGCGTGACGCTGGTCGGGCTCACGAATCTGCCGAGCTCGATGCCGTACCACGCGTCCACGCTCTACTCGCGCAACATCCAGACGCTGTTGCTCCATCTTGCACCCGGGGGGACATTGACCCTCGACTGGGACGACGAGATCACCGCGGGCGCGTGCGTCACGCAGAAGCAGAAGAAGGAGGCCGCGACCGCATGAGCCACAACACGCTGCTCGTCTTCGAGGTGACGATCCTCGTGCTTGCGATCTTCCTGGGCTTCGAAGTGATCTCGAAGGTGCCGGCCATGCTGCACACGCCGCTGATGTCGGGCACGAACGCGATCCACGGCATCGTGATCGTGGGCGCGATGCTCGTGCTCGGGCTGCCGGACAAGGGCACGTTCACCTGGGTGATCGGATTCATCGCGGTCGTGCTCGCATCCGCGAACGTCGTCGGCGGCTTCGTCGTCACCGACCGAATGCTGGAGATGTTCAAGAAGCGCGAGCCGGCGAAGCCGGTCGACGCGTCGCAGAACGGCAAGGGCGACGCGGCCCCGTGAGCTACGACGCCACGAACCTCGTCTATCTCGTCACCATCGTGACGTTCATCCTGGCATTGCGCTTCCTGTCGCATCCGGCGCATGCGCGGCGCGGCAATCAGATCGGTGCCGTCGGGATGCTCATCGCGATCGCCGCGACGTTCGCGCACAAGGGTCTCACGAGCTACTGGGTGATAGCGCTCGGGATACTCATCGGCGGCGCCTTCGGCGCTGTCGCCGCACGCAAGGTGAAGATGACGGCGATGCCGCAGATGGTCGCGTTGTTCAACGGCGTCGGCGGCGGCGCAGCGGCGCTCATCTCGCTCGCGGAGCTGCACCGGATCCTTCCCGAGCCCGGGGCGCCGAAGGTGGATATCGGCGTCGCCATCGTCCTCTCGGCGTTGATCGGCTCGATCTCGTTCGCGGGCTCTATGATCGCGTTCGCGAAGCTGCAGGAGCTGATCGGCGGCAGGCCGATCACGTACACGGGCCAGCAGTTCGTGAACGGCGCGCTCTTCCTCGGCTGCATCGCCGCCGGGGTCGCGCTGATCGCCGGCGTGCAGGACGAGTGGCTGCTGTGGGCGCTCGCCGCCGGTGCATCGATCTTCGGGATCCTGTTCGTGCTGCCGATCGGCGGCGCCGACATGCCCGTCGTGATCTCGCTCCTCAACGCCTTCACGGGCCTCGCTGCCGCGGCGACGGGCTTCGAGCTCGAGAACAACGTGCTGATCGTGGCCGGCATGCTCGTCGGCGCCTCCGGCACCTTGCTGACGATGAAGATGGGCCAGGCGATGAACCGCTCGATCACGAACGTGCTCTTCGGGGCGTTCGGCCAGGTCAGCGCGGAGGCCGCCGCCGTCGCCACCGGCGCGGGCGGAGGCACGGTGCGCAGCGCGAGCGCCGAGGACGTCGCGGTCATGCTCGCGTACGCGCGCAAGGTCGTCTTCGTACCGGGCTACGGGCTCGCGGTCGCGCAGGCGCAGCACGACGTGCGCGCGCTCGCCGACCTCCTCGAGGCGAAGGGCGTGGACGTGTCGTACGCGATCCACCCCGTCGCCGGGCGCATGCCCGGCCACATGAACGTGCTGCTCGCCGAGGC
>JAOPYX010000043.1 GCA_025964535.1 Actinomycetes bacterium
AATGGCGCTGGCAGCCGGACAACGGCGGCGTCTACAAGAACTTCGGGATCGTCGCGAACCGCGGTGTCGCGCTCTGCGACGGCAAGCTCTTCATCCTCACGCTCGACATGACGATCGTCTCGCTGCGACCGTCCGACGGGACGCTGATCAAGCGCGTCGGCATCGCCCAGGCCGTGCCCGGCGCGTCCTCGAACTACGGCTACTCGGAGACGAGCGCGCCGATCTGCGCGAATCACCATCTGGTCGTCGGCGCGGCAGGCTCGGAGTACGGCGTCCGCGGCTTCGTGATGGCGTACAACACCGATCTCACGCCCGCCTGGCCGAACCCCTTCTGGACGATTCCGCCGGAAGGCACGAGCTGGCGGCGCTACGCGCGGCTCGCGGGCGGCGGCGTCGTCTGGACGCCGACGTCGATCGACACGTCGACGAACACGCTCTACTTCGGCACCGGATCCGCGACGCCGCTCTACTACCCGGCCTTCCGCCCCGGCCAGAATCCGCGCACCGACTCGCTGATCGCGGTCGACCTCCGCACCGGCCGCATGAAGTGGTGGCAGCAGCAGATGGGGTTCAACGAATGGTCGTACGACACCGCACAGCCGCCACTCGTCTACGACGCGAAGGTCGGCGGCAAGAAGCGGCACATCGTCTCGGTCGGGACGATGGAGGGCGTGTGGTTCGCGTACGACGCCGCCACCGGCCAGCCGATCTACCAGCGCGTGAAGGTGATCGACCGCACCGAGCATCCGCCGCTCCAGCCGGGGAAGCCGGTCGCCGTCTACCCGTCGTCCCTCGGCGGCATCAACTACTCGCCGGCCTCGTACGACCCGGCCACGAACTACATCTTCAACGCGGCGTCCGAGACGGCGTCCGTCATGCAGCAGGTGAAGCTGACGCCGACGCAGAAGAAGCGCAAGCGGCTCCTCGGCGACATCTTCCTCGGGCTCGCGAACGGGAACTTCGGCTCGCTCCTGCCCGGGTGGCACGACCACGGCTCGATCAGCGCGATCGACGTCAACACCGGGCGGCAGGTCTGGAAGTTCCGCACGCCGGAGCCTGAGCGGGGCGGCGTCTCGACCACCAGCTCCGGGCTCGGCTTCGCCGGCGGCGGCGACGGCGTCCTGCGCGCGTTCGACCTCAAGACGGGCAAGGTGCTCTGGAGCTTCCAGACAGGCCATCAGATCGCGGCGGGCCCGGCGATCTACTCCGTCGGCGGGAAGCAGTACGTCGCGGTGACCTCGGGGGGCACGCCGACGTCGTCGAACGGCGGCATCGCCAGCGAGCTCCAGATCTTTGCGCTCGGCGGATCGCAGGCGGAGTCGAAGCCGCCGGCCCTGCTTGCGCTCGAGCGGCGCACGCCGCAGGCGGTGGCGTCCCAGACGACACCGCCGGCCGAGCGCGTGGTGACACGCAGCACGCAACGGGCGGCCGCGAGTGGGGCAGGGCAGCTCGTGACACAGTCGGGTCTCGTCGTGCGCCCGTGGAACGCGAACTCGAACAACACGGCGGACGCGGTGGGCCGCGTGCTCTGGGGGTCGAAGCCGGTCGCGGGCGCGCGCATCAGCGTCGACGGCTACGCCATCCCCGGCTCGACGGCGAAGGACGGCAGCTTCCACTATCCCGTCGACATCACCGTGGCGCGCCGGCACGTCGCGACGGTGACGAGCGCGACCGAGGCGACGATCGGCGGTCGGGCGCTGTCGGCCGCGCAGCGCTCGGCGGTGCAGGGGCTGCAGGCCGGGTTCAGCGTCGGCTACCGCATCGACGGCCTGAAGACGCAGCGCCAGAAGGACGGCACGATCCTCGTCACAGGCCGCGTCCGTGACTCGGCGGGCGGACAGCCGCCGCCGGTCGTCCTCTACACGTACCAGCTGAGCGGAACGGTCACCGACGCGGGCGGCAAGCCGGTTCAGGGAGCCATCGTCGTGACCCGGACCGCAGATCGCGACTTCTGGACGTTCTCGTCGCCCTCGGACGCGCAGGGTCACTACTCCTCGTTCTTCTCCGCGTCGGACGAGCAGGGCGCCGATCCGGTGCCGCTGAGCGTGCAGGTCGCCGTCGGCCCGGCGTCGTTCGGCGGCGCGACGGGCACGGCGTTCGACTTCAAGCGCCTGCGCAGCGCAACCATGAACCTGCAACTGCCGACTGTCGCGTCACGCCCGTTGCCCGCTTCGACGTCGACGAGCTACGCCGGCGCGATCTATGAAGGCCTCGTCGTCGGCGTGACCGTCGGTGGCCACGTGGTCAAGCCGGTCGCCGAACGCTGGCCGGACGCGCACGGCAACTTCTCCATGGTGCTTCCAGCATCGACGCGCGGCAAGACCCTGCACTTCTGGCAGAACCGGCGCCAGTCGTTCTCGCGCGTCGCGGCCGCACCGGGCGGCGCGGTCGATCTCAGCATGTGGCCCGCCGAGCTCGGTTCGGCCGTGCCGGCCGGGCTCGCCACGCTCGTCGCGCGCTAGCCGGGCGCGACGATCGGCGGCGTCGTGTCGAACGACCCGTAGTCGTCGCGCATGAAATGCGCGGTCGCGGTCATCCGCACCTGGTAGACGCGCAGCGTGGTCTTGTCCACGAGAACGGTGAACCAGCCCGGGGTCCCAGGGTCGTAGAAGGAGACGCGCCACACCGGCCGGCCGCGCACTGTTGCGCTGCCCAGCACGTGGGCGTCCGTGACCTTGACCCAGCCCGGCTTCGGCTGGGTCAGCCGCGTCTGCGGCGACGAGACCCAGTGCTTCGCGCCCGGCCCCTTGTCCCAGCGCGTGTCGCCGACGACGATCCCGGCCCAGCCGTCCTTCACGCTGTAGGCGATCCGGTCCGGCGCCTGCATCCGCCAGGTGCTCAGAGCGACGTAACCCGTTCCGGACGCGAGGCTTTCGGAGAAGCTGAGCGAGCGAAGCGAGCGCCACACTGCACGCGCGCGGACGAGCAGCGCTGCGCCGTCGGGCGGCGGCCACGTCGTTGGCAGCGCGACGCGCCAGTGCGTCGACTCCGCGGCGTTCAGTGCGACGTCGACGCTCGCCGGCCGTCCCTTCGTGGCGAGCGTGGCCCAGT
>JAOPYX010000141.1 GCA_025964535.1 Actinomycetes bacterium
TCTGCGCCCCGCCGATGGAGCTCTGCGAGCAAGCCTGAGTCCCGCTCGGGCCCGACGACAACGAGCCGCCGACCGTTCTCCTCAGCCGCCGCAGCGGCAAGCAGCGGATTCTTCCGCTCCTCGATCGCGCCGACAAAGAGCAGATAGTCCCCGCGCAAGCCGCCCGGAACGTACGCCGGGTCGGGCGCAAGGGGCGTCACGACGATCTTGCTCGGGGACAGCCGGTAGCGCTCGACGAGGTCATCCTTCGTGCGCTGCGAGATCGCGAGAACCCGCCGCGCCCGGCGTGCCGAGCGAGGTACGACGAACCGGAAGATTGCTGTCTCGCGGCGACCCATGAGCGACGCATCGCTCTCGAAGGAGAGATCTTGCACGGTGAGCACGGCCGGGCACGGAAGCGCGAGCGGAAGCGAGTGCACGAAATGCACGAGCACGGGCCGTAGTCGGCGCAGAAGGAGCGGCACGCGCAACGCCATACGTAGCTCCTGGCTTCGAGCCGGCAACTCGATCGGCTCGATGCCCGGCGGTACGAGATCCGGACGCCGTGTGATCGCAGCAAAGCGGAGCCCATCTCCAACGGCCGGCAACGCGCGCAGGAGCTCCGTGATGTACGTCTCGTCGCCCGTTCGTCGACGGCCGAGCACGTCGGCGTCGATCACGATCAAGGGATCGCTCATGCCGCCGCCTCACGATAGGCGGCCACGGTCAGGCGGGCCGTCTCGTCCCACGAGTAGGCGCGGGCACGCTCGAGGCCAAGCGTGAAGAGCTCGTCTCGGCGACCGATCGCCGCCTCGATGCCTTCCGCGATCGCCTGCACGTCATGCGGGTCGACGAGCACGGCCGCGCCACCTGCGACCTCCTCGGTGGCGCCTCCCGCCGACGTGACGACGGGTGCGCCGCTCGCCATCGCCTCGAGCACGGGAATGCCGAAGCCCTCGTATAGCGAGGGATACGCAACACAGAGGGCGCCACGGTATTGCCGCGCGAGCTCTTCGTCGGAGATCTCGCCGAGCCAGCGCACGTGACCGCCGCGGGCCTCGACTCCACCCCATCCCCGGGCGCCGACGACCCGAAGCTCGAGGTCGAGCTTTGCGGCGGCCTCGATCGTGCGAGCGAGGTTCTTGCGCGGCTCGAGTGTCCCCACGGCGAGCACGTAGTCGCCTTCGGCGCGCGGGCCTTCCGGCGAGAACACGGCGTCCACGGCGTTCGGCGTGACAGCGATCTTCTCCGACGGGATGCCGAGCACTGCCTGCAGCTCGGACGCCGTGAACTCGGACACCGCGAGCACTTTGCGCGCAGCGCGCAGGACGCGCGGGACGACCAGGCGGCTGTAGGAGCGTGTCCAGCGCGGGAATGCCTGCGGGTAGCGGAAGACGGCAACATCGTGGACGGTGACGACGAGCGGCGTCCGCGTGTGAACGGGGCCGCGATACGTCGGACAGTGCAGGACGTCGGCGGCACGCGCACGGTGCGGTAGGACGTGTGGATACCAGGCGATGTCCAGCCACAGCGTCCCTGGTCGCCCGTGCGCAAAGCCGCTCGTACGCTCGACCCCCACGTCGCGCTCGACGCGCGGCAAAAGCGCCTGCAGGTAGCGCGCCGTGCCCGCGCGCGTCTGGGCTAACGGGGTGACGTCGACCGCGACGTTCACCGCGCCGCCTCCCAGGCGGCGAGGTGGGCACGCCCGTTCGCGAGCCACGTGAAGCCACGGGCGTGCTCGAGCCCGGGCGGGACGAGGTCGGCGCGCTCTGCGATCGCGCGCTGGATTGCGTGTGCGAGTGCGTCAGGGTCGCGCGGGTCCGCGCGCACGGCCGCGTCCCCACACGCCTCGTCGAGCGACGCGTGCGACGAGACGACGCACGGCACGCCGCAGGCCTTTGCCTCGACGACGGGCATGCCGAACCCCTCGAAGAGCGAGGGATAGACGAAGACGCTCGCGCCGCGGTAGAGGTCCGGCAGCGCGTCGTGTGGCGTGTAGCCGAGCTTGAGCACACCGGGCGCGTCGAGGGACGGCTGATCGCCCCACCCCGCGGCGCCCGCCACGGCAAGCGCAAGGTCAGAGCCGTTGAGGAGGCTATAGGCGTCGAGCAGCTTCGCGAGTTTCTTGCGCGGCTCGAGCGTCGCCACTGCCAGCGCGTACGGCCTGCCAAGGTCGGCGCGTGCACCGTCAGTCGTGAATCCGTCGTCTACGCCCGGATACGCGACGTGGACATTCTTCGCCGGCACGCCGAGCGTCGCGACGACGTCGTCGCCGGTGAAGCGCGAATTGACCATCACGACGTCGCACGCGCGCGCCGTATGACGGTACTTCGCGCCGTGCATGCGACGCGTGCGCGCGTGCACCCAGTCGGGAAAGTGCAGCGGCACCAGATCGTGCACCATCGTGGAGCGAATACCGGCATGCTGCGCCGGGTACATCCAGTCGCTGAAGTGAAAGACGTCGAAGCGGCCGAGCACGCGTTCGGCGGGCGGGCGGCCGACGCGGCTCCACAGCGTGCGCAACGCGTGTGCGGCCGGCAGCACCGGCAACCGACGCACGACGTCGAGCCCATCGAGCGCGGTTTCGATCTCACGCTTGCCACGGCGGCTCGCCGGCGCGAACGCGACCAGCTCGTGCTGCCCTGCCGACGCCTCGGCGAGGCCCTCCAGCGATCCGCGGACGTAGTTGCCGACGCCTGTCCGTTGATGCGACAGGGGCGAGACGTCGACGACGATCTTCACTTCTTCGGGCGGATGTAGCGGAGCACGTCGAAGTGAACACCGAGCGTGCGAGGATCCGATCCGCCGAAGTCCGCAGGGCGGCGCGTCGGCGAGACCGCGAAATCAACGCGGCAGACGCCGCCCCGCGGCGAGAGGGGAACGCGGAACGACAGATGTCCGGACGGAGTGAGCCGTCGAGTGACGGAGGGTGTCGTCCCGCCGATCGCGATCGTTTGATACCTGACGCCCTTGAAGAGCGTGTTGTCGCTGCGCACGGCGACATCCAGCGCACCGCCGCGGCAGTTGGAGCGCCGCCAAGTGACGTGCGGCCCTGACCAGGGACTCGAGAGATCGTCGTAGAGACCGGTGATCTGCGTTGTCGTGCGAGCGGGCGGCGTCACGCGATAGAGGA
>JAOPYX010000139.1 GCA_025964535.1 Actinomycetes bacterium
TCCCGGAAGCTGGGCGGTGACGTCGGCCGCGACACTCGCGAACATGTCGCGCTGTGGTGTGATCGCCTTGCGCATTCCGACGAGCAGCCGCTTCATCTGGAAGATCTCCTGCAGTTGCGCGTCGCCGGCGTTCAAAAACGTCTGATTCTCGAGCTCGTCGATCCGGTCGTCGAAGTCGGCAAGGATCGGGAAGAAGCTGTCGACGAGCGCGTCGATGATCCGGTAGAGAAGCCTGCCGGGCTTCTCTACCGGCCTATTGCGCTTTACGTAGCGCTCCCGCACCTCGGTGAACGCCGGAGCTTCGTCACGGTGGACGGTGACGAGAAACTTCTCGGAGTAGAAGCAGTGCACCTCGACGAGGCGGTCTTCGTCAGGCACGGCTCCGTAGACGACGATGAAGACGAAGCCGTCATAGTCGTCGAGCTTCGCACGTTGACCGAACTTCTCCGAGTCCTCGACCGCGAGCGGATGGAACTTGAAGACGTCGCGCAGAATCGCGTGGTCGGCCTCGTTCGGCTGGTCGACGTCGACCCAGAAGAACGAATCGCCGGCGAGGAGCTTCTCCACATTCTCGCGGCTGAAGTGCATCTCTTCGCTGCCTTGGTCGTGGATCACCGTGCAGGTATTCGGCGGCATGCGCCTCTCGGACGGCGCGGGCTCTTCCGCTGTCGTGCCTGCGGCAGCCTCAGGCGATTGCAGGTCGCTCATCTGGTGGGGTTGCCGATGTCCGACATCCAGGTGGAGGCTACCGCCGGAGCACGATGCGAGCGCTCGTGGCGACCGGCTCGACAGCCACAATCATCGGACATGGACGACGAACGGGAAATCCGCAGGGATGAAGCCCGTGAATCGCGGTGGGAGGCTGCTCCAGCCGTCGTCGTGGTGATCGGCCTCCAGCTCACGCTCGCCATCGTGAGCCGCGAGCTCGATTGGAAGCTGTGGGGCCTGTCGTGGTGGGTGTGGATCCTCTCCGTTGGTCCGGAGACTGTCCTCTTGGTGGCGCTCGGCTGGGACCCGGTGCGTCAGACGCTCGAGCGGATCGGCCAGCGGCGGAAGGCTGCGCTGACTCTGCTTTCGATCATCAGCCTCCAAAATGCCCTCGCGCTCGTCGCTTTGATCGGGTCGCTGGTCAGCGGCCATGAGAAGAGCGGCGGCCAGCTTCTGCTGAAGGGGATGACGATCTGGGGCACCAACGTGATCGCATACGGCCTCTGGTTCTGGGGCTTCGACCGCGGCGGCCCGGTCAGACGACGGGAGCCGGATCCGCCGCCGCCGGACTTCCAGTTCCCGCAAATGGAGAACCCCCAGCTTGCTGCACCGGACTGGCATCCGCACCTCGTCGACTACATCTACATCTCGTTCACGAACTCGATCGCATTCAGCCCCACCGACGCAATGCCCCTCAGCCGGTGGGCGAAGCTGGTGATGCTGTCCGAATCCGGGATCTCGGCAATCAGCATCCTGCTCGTCGCGGCGCGGGCAGTGAACATCTTCAAATAGGAGCACGGTCCAAGCGGTCGTCGGCGACGGCCCCGGCTAGCCGACCGCCGCAGATAGGCCGTTCCACGCGCGGCGTAATCGGCTGTCGCCCGGATCGCCGCCGCCGGGGCTCGGTCGAAGCACGAGCGTCTCGGCTGGAGCGTGGGTGAGGATCCAGGTCAGGTCCTTCGGGCTGAAGCCCAAGTGGTCCTCGACCGGGGCGGGAGCGACGATGCGGTCGAACTGCTCGACGTCCCAGAGCCGCCTCAGAGCATGCGTCGGGGTACGGCCCTTCTCGATGCGGGCGTCGACGGGAACGCCGGCGCGGAGGGCAGCATGCTCGACGGCTTCGAGAATCGGCATCGCAACGGCGACCTCCTGCTTGAGCGGCGAGTCCTCGGAGTATTGGAGGGGCACGATCAGCAGGTACGCGGGGACGAGTACCGCGCCCTCGGCGTGAGCGATGCGAATTGCGGCGCGAAGCACTGTCGCATCGAGACTGTTGCCGGTGAACGGCAAGAGGATCCGGTTGGCACCGGGACGACGGCGAAGCTGCTTCGGCATCCTGATGCGGTACACGAGTGCGCCCGTAAGCGCGACGACGGCAAGCCCCAGGGCGACGACGAGCGCGGTCACGACGGATGTTCCTGGCGGTCGGCGCGGTCGGCGACGACGCGGATGTCGATGCCGCGCAGCTCGCGGACCATGCGCGAGAGAAGCGAGCCGCGAAGAATCTCCACTCGCCGGCGCTCGTCTGGAGTGCCGACGAGAACGTAGGTGGAGCCGCGTTCATGAGCGACGCGCTTTACGGTCGCGACCAGGTCGTCGCCCTCGACCTCGAGGAAGTGGGCGCCGAGAATCGAGCAGAGCCGACGAAGCGCCGCGAGCTGCGCCGCCTCGTCATCGGCCGGCTTCTTCCCGGGCCGGCGAACCCAGAGGACATCGAGGTCGGAGCCGAGCCGCTGTGCGGAGCGCCAGGCGCGACGGACGATGCGCTGCGATTTTGGCTGGGGCTCGACGAGCGCAAGAACGCGCTCGTACACGGCGAGTTGGATGAGGGGGTCGAGCACGTCGACACGCCTGCGCGACTCGACGTCTTCGGCGACCTCGCGCAGCACGAGCTCGCGGAGCGCATTGAGATTTTCGAGGCTGAAGAAGTTGGTGAGCGCAACCTCTGCTCGTTCCGCGGGATAGACCTTTCCCGCGCGCAGACGCTCTTGGAGTGCCTGTGGGGAGAGGTCGACGACGACGACCTCATCGGCCTCGTCGAGGATCCGGTCGGGGAAGGTCTCGCGGACGCGCACCCCCGTCAATTCGAAGACTGCGTCGTTCAGGCTCTCCAGGTGCTGGATGTTGACGGTCGAGATCACGTCGATACCGGCGGCGAGAACCTCGTCGATGTCCTGATAGCGCTTCTCGTTGCGCATGCTCGGCGCGTTGGTGTGCGCGAGCTCGTCGACAAGAGCGAGCTCCGGTCGGCGCGCGATGACGGCGTCGACGTCCATCTCTTCGAGCTCGAGCCCTCCGTGGCGGCTCGGCAGACGCGGCACCGTCTCGAGCCCGTTGGCGAGTGCGGCAGTCTGTGGGCGGTCGTGCGGCTCGAGATAGCCGATCACCACGTCGCGGCCCTCGGCCTGCGTCTGCCGGCCCTCTTGCAGCATCCGGTAGGTCTTGCCGACCCCAGCCGCCATGCCGAGCAGGATTCTGTACTGGCCGCGCATGCCGCCTAGGCGGTCACGCGCCCAGGAGGTTGTGCACGATCAGATCGATCAGCTTGATCGCGATGAAGGGCAGGATCACGCCGCCGAGCCCATAGATCAAGAGGTTGCGTCGCAACAACGCCGTGGCGCCGATCGCGCGGTACTTGACTCCTCTGAGGGCGAGCGGAACCAGCGCCGGGATGATCAGCGCGTTGAAGATCACGGCCGACAGGATCGCGCTCTTCGGCGTGCCGAGATGCATCACGTTGAGCGCGTCGAGCGGACCGCGCTGGCCGGCTTTCGTCGCGTAGGTGAACGCGAAGACCGCAGGAAGGATCGCGAAGTATTTCGCGACGTCGTTCGCAATCGAGAACGTCGTGAGCGCACCGCGCGTGATCAGCAGCTGCTTGCCGACCTCGACGATCTCGATCAGCTTCGTCGGGTTCGAGTCGAGGTCGACCATGTTGCCGGCCTCTTTCGCGGCGGACGTGCCGGTGTTCATCGCGACGCCGACGTCGGCCTGAGCGAGCGCCGGCGCGTCGTTCGTGCCGTCGCCCGTCATCGCAACCAACCGTCCCATTGCCTGCTCTTCCTTGATCAGCGCCATCTTGCGCTCCGGCGTCGCCTCGGCGAGGAAGTCGTCGACTCCCGCCTCCTCGGCGATGACGGCGGCGGTGATCGGGTTGTCCCCGGTGATCATGACGGTCCGGATGCCCATGCGACGCAGCTCGTCGAAGCGCTCGTTCATGCCGCCCTTGACGATGTCCTTCAGGTGCACGACACCGAGCACGAAGTTGTCCTGCGCGACGACGAGGGGAGTGCCGCCGGAACGGGCGACGCGATTGACGGCTTCGTCGAGCTGCGCGGTCGTTCGACCGCCCTGTTCCTCCACGAACTTCTTCACGGCGTCGGCCGCGCCCTTGCGCAACTTCCGGCCGTCGAAGTCGACGCCGCTCATCCGGGTCGTCGCCGAGAAGGGAACGAACGTCGCCTCGTGCGGGGCGAGCTCTCTGCCGCGGATGCCGTAGGCCTCCTTGGCCAGAACGACGATGGAGCGGCCCTCGGGTGTCTCGTCCGCGAGCGACGAGAGCTGGGCGATCTCGGCGAGCTCGGCAGGGTTGACGCCGTCGACGATGATGAACTCGGACGCCTGGCGGTTGCCGAGAGTGATCGTGCCGGTCTTGTCGAGCAGAAGCACGTCGACGTCGCCGGAGGCTTCGACCGCGCGGCCCGACATCGCCAGCACGTTCCGCTGCACGAGCCGGTCCATCCCCGCGATACCGATGGCAGAGAGCAGCGCGCCGATCGTCGTAGGAATGAGGGCCACGAGCAGTGCGATCAGGATCGTCTGCGAGACGGCGGTATGTGCGTAGATGGCGAACGGACGCAATGTCACGACCGCGGCGACGAACGTGATGGTCAGTCCTGCGAGCAGGATGTTCAGGGCGATCTCGTTCGGTGTCTTGCGCCGCTCCGCGCCCTCGACCAGCGCGATCATCCGGTCGAGGAACGACTTGCCCGGCTCCTGAGTCACCTCGATCACGAGGTGGTCCGAGAGCAGCTTCGTCCCTCCGGTTACGGCAGAGCGGTCGCCGCCGGCCTCTCGGATCACCGGCGCGGACTCGCCGGTGATCGCCGACTCGTCGACCGAGCCGATCCCTTCGATGATCTCGCCGTCGGCTGGAATGACGTCGCCCGCCTGCACGAGGACGACATCCCCTCGCTGCAACTCCGCTGCCGGCACCTCGCGACCGTCGCGAAGACGAGCGACAGTGGTGGTGCGTGTGGCACGCAGGCTCGCCGCCTGTGCCTTGCCGCGTCCCTCCGCGATCGCCTCGGCGAAGTTCGCGAAGAGAACGGTCAGCCAGAGCCAGACTGCGATGGCACCGACGAACCAGAGCTCACTGTTGTGACCGCGCGCAAGATCGATGAAGAAGATCCCGGTCGTGATCGCGCTGCCGAGCTCGACGATGAACATCACCGGGTTCTTCACCTGCAGGCGTGGGTCCAACTTGGGGAACGAGTCCCGGATCGCCGCGAGGACGATTTCGCGCGTGAAGAGCTTCGTCGCCGTGCGCGCCATTACTTGTGCGTCTCCTTGTCGAGTGCGAGGTTGAGCTTCAGGACGTTGACGCCCGGCTCGCCCAGGAAGCCGAGCGAGCGACCATTCGTGTTCCGATGGATGAGCCGCTGCACCGTCGAGAGCGGGAGGTGCCGAACGGCAGCGACCCGGCGCGACTGCAGCTGGGCGTATGCCGGCGAGATGTCCGGGTCGACGCCCGAGCCGGAGGTCGTGACCGCGTCGACCGGGATCTGGTGGATCGTGAGGCCGTGGTTGTACGGCCCCTCGAGCTTCAGGATCGCGGCGGCTTGATCCTTGACGGCCTTTGCGAGAGCGGGGTTCGTCGGACCGAGGTTGGCGAAGGTCGTGCCGCCGCCGTTGTACGGAGGCGAGGTCGCGGACGGGCGCTCGTGGAAGTACTGGGGCTTCGTAAAGCTCTGCGCGACGAGCCTCGAGCCCACGACCTTGCCGTTCACCGTGAGCAAGCTGCCGTTGGCCTGGCTCGAGAAGGCCAGCTGCGAGAAGCCGGTGAAGAGCGCCGGCAACCCGAGGCCGAGCACCGCGGTCAAGACGACGATGGCGACGATGGAACCTTTGAGATCGCGAAGCATCAGTGCATCAGCCCTTCCACGATCGGGCCCAGCGTGAGGGCGGGGAACACCATCAGACCGGCGGTGAGAACGATCACGCCGACGAGCAGCACGGCGAACGTGGGGCCGTCGGTTCGGAACGTGCCGGCCGAGACCGGAGCCGTCTTCTTGGCGGCGAGGGATCCGCCGATCGCGAGCGCGGCGAGCAACGGCACGAAGCGGCCGACGTACATGGCGATCGCTCCGAAGTACGCAGAGAAGCTCGTCGCTCCGTAGCCGGCGAACGCGCTGCCGTTGTTGTTCGTCTGAGAGGTGTAGGCGTACAGCGCTTCGGTGAACCCGTGGGCCCCCGGGTTGTAGATCGACGCGAGGCCCGAGTGCGTGACGACGGACATCGCCGTCAACGCAAGCGCAACGGTTGGCACGAACAGCGCACCGACCGCGGCGTATTTGATCTCCCGCGCTTCGATCTTCTTGCCGAGATACTCCGGCGTCCGCCCCACCATCAGCCCGGCGACGAACACGGCTATCAGGATGTAGAAGAACATCCCGTAGAGGCCGGAGCCCACGCCGCCGAAGATCACCTCGCCGACGAAGATGTTCACGAGTGGGACCGCCCCGCCGCCTGCGGTCAGCGCGTCGTGGCCGCCGCTGACCGAGCCGTTCGAGGCGTCGGTGGTCGCGGTCGCCCAGAGCGCCGTGTTCGCAATCCCGAAGCGGACTTCCTTGTCGGTCATGTTGCCGCCGCTCTGCCCGTGACCCTGGATGATGTTCACGCCCGAGGCACGCAGCACCTGCGAGCCGTGCTGCTCGGACGGAAGCGCGATCGCAAGGCCGATGGCGAACATCGCGAACATCGCTGCGAACACCATCCACGCGTGCCGGCGCTGGAGCACCATCTTTCCGAACATGAACACCTGCGCAGCCGGGATCAGCAGAATCGACAGCAGCTCGAGGAGATTCGTCAAGCCGTTCGGGTTCTCGAAGGGGACGGCAGAGTTCGCGTTGAAGAACCCGCCGCCGTTCGTGCCGAGCTGCTTGATCGCGACCATGAGGGCGACCGGCCCGCGGGCGATCGTCTGCGCGACTCCTTCAACCGTCTTGGCGGTCGCATGGCCGCTGAACGTCTGCGGCACGCCTTGCGACACGAGGATGACCGCGAGCACCAACGTCAGAGGCAAGAGGATGTAGAACATCGACCGGTAGAGGTCCATCCAGAAGTTGCCGAGCTCGCTGGCGGAGCGACGCGAGATACCGCGGATGACTGCTGCGAGCACGGCCATTCCGACTGCCGCGGAGACGAACTGCTGTACCGCGAGTGCGCTTATCTGCGTCAGGTACGACATCGTGGACTCGCCGCCGTAGAACTGCCAGTTCGTGTTCGTGACGAAGCTCGCCGCCGTGTTCAGCGCGATGTGCGAGGGAACGGCGCCAAGGTGGTCGGGATTGAGAAACAGGTGAGCTTGAAGCCGTTGGATCCCGTAGACGACGACCGAAAACGCCGCGCTGAAGATCAGGAGCGTCTTCGCGTAGCTCTTCCAGCTCTGCTCGCGCCGGCCGCCGACGAGGCGGAGGAAGCCGTTCTCGAGTGCCGCGAAGGGCAGGCGCGGAACGGTGTAGACCCGTGCCATCCAGAGCCCGAGCGGGTACGCCAGAGCGACAAGCAGCGCGCAGTACAGGAGGACCTGGCCGATGCCCTGGCCGCTCATTAGAGGCGCTCCCCTCTGAACAGCGCGTACACGAGGTACGCAAGCACGCAGAGGGAGACGGCGAGCCCGAAAGCGTCACCCGCCGACATCAGACGCGCTCCAGGACGTAGAGCATCACGAAGACGAAGAGGAAGCACACGGCGGCGACGCCGATCGCGGCCAGGTCGTACATCAGTTGGCCTCCCGGGTGGCGTAGTTACGAAAAAGGGTTTCCGGAGGCTCGCCGCTTAGACATTCGACGGAGAGCCGTGGGAGCCTGAGGCCGGAAATGCGCATGACCTTCATTGCGCGTCACGCTATGACTGCCCCGCTGAGCGCCGCCTGAGGATTCGGCCGCGCGGCCTGAAGAAAGTCTGTCGGTCTACGAGGCCGGATCGACCAGCCGGTAACCCGCACCCGGCTCGGTCAAGATGTATTGCGGCCGGGCCCGGTCGGGCTCGATCTTGCGCCTCAGCTGGGACACGTTCACGTGCAGAAGGTTCGCCTCGCCTGCGTATGCCGGCCCCCAGACCTCCTGCAGGAGCGCACGCTGCGTCAGGAGCTTGCCCGGATTGAGTGCGAGCACGCGGAGCAGATCGAATTGGTGCGGCGTGAGGTGCACGCGCTCGCCGGCGACGCTGATCGAGCGCTTCTGCAGGTCGACCACGAGCTCACCGAGCTTGATCACCGGTTCCCCCGAGGCGCCCTTCCGCCGAAGTACAGCGCGCAGGCGAGCCAGCAACTCGTCGACTCCGACCGGCTTCGTCACGTAGTCGTCGGCGCCGGCATCGAGCGCGGCGACCTTCTCGCGCTCTTCGCCGACCGCTGAGAGCACGATCACGGGTGCCGAGCTCCAGGTGCGCAACTCCCGGCAAACGTCGGTTCCGGTTCCGTCGGGCAGGACGAGGTCGAGGATCACCGCCTCGGGCGGCCGCAGCGCAGCAGCTGCAAGAGCCTCCGCCGCAGTGGAGGCGGTGTCGACCTCGTAGCCGGCTGCGCGAAGACTGGTACGCAGCGCCCGAAGGATCTGCTGCTCGTCGTCGACGACGAGCACCCGTGGACCGCTCATGCCGGAACCTCGACCGGCGACGCCGCGAGCGGCAGCGCGAGCACGAACGTCGCGCCCTGCCCTTGCCGCGACTCCGCCCACACTCGGCCGCCGTTCGCCTCGGCGAACCCTCGCGCGATCGCAAGCCCGAGACCGGCGCCACGGACCTCGACGCCGCGCAATCCGCGCTGGAACGGCTCGAAGATCCGCTCGAGCTCGTTCGGCGGGATTCCGGGACCCCGATCGACGACGCGCACGAAGACCTCCGAAGTCGTTCCGCTCACCTGCACGCGTACCGGTTCGGAATCCGGCGAGTAGCGCAGTGCGTTCTCGATCAGATTGACGAGGACCCGCTCGACCTGGTG
>JAOPYX010000176.1 GCA_025964535.1 Actinomycetes bacterium
GGCGGGACTCCGGTCGGCGACCGTCGCGGGCCATCCGGACGACGAGCTCGAGAGCCTCTGCGCCGCGTTCGGCCATGTCGACATGCGGATACGTCGTGTAGGCGACGAGGACGTCGGCCAGCTCGGCGAGTCGTTGCTCGACGTTTCCGTGGAGGTCGAGCGTCACGCCGATCGGCGCCGGCCCAAGTGCGCCGCGAAGACGAGCTAGGAGCTCGGTCTCGGGTGAGCCCATGCCTTCGACGACCATTGCGCCGTGGAGGCAGAGGACGAGGCCGTCAAGGTTCGGCGCGTCGTCGATTGCGCCCATGATCTGGGCTGCGATGGTCTCGAACGTGGGCCGCTCGACTGTGCCGGATGGCAGCGCACCCGCGAACACGAGCGGCACCACCGATACGCCGAGTCGCTCGGCCGCGGCGAGGCCGCCGCCGAGCTCCGTCCCGGTTCCGCGGAACGTCTCGAGTAGCTCGGCGCCGCGAACCAATTCGAACGCTTCGAAGTCCGCCAGCGTCGTGGTCCCCGCGGCGAAGGTGTTCGTCTCGTGCCAGAGACCGGCGAGGCCAATGGTGGTTGTCATGGGTGGGGGTTCTATCACGTTCGCATTTGACTTGTTCCGGAAGGCGTAGTAGACGTTCGGAATGCGGAATCCGCCGGACGGCTCCTCGACCCTCCCAGAGCGCCTGCGGCTCGACGGTCGCGTCGCGGTCGTCACGGGCGGTTCGAGCGACCTGGGCAGGGCGATCGGGACGGCGCTTGCAGAGCTCGGCGCGTCGGTCGTGCTCGCGTCCAGGGACGTCGGGCGATGTGCCGACGCGGCCGCTGCCATCGAGAAGGCGACCGGAGCCGGGGTGCTCGCGCTACCGCTCGACCTGGCGAGCGACGCGAGTATCGACGAGCTTGCCGACACCGTCGTTGAACGGCTCGGCCGGCCTGAAGTGCTCGTCAACAACGCGGTCAGCTGGTTTCGCGGTCACGTGGAAGAGCTGTCGACGGACGCGTGGGAGAGCGCAATGCGGGTCGACGCCACGGGCTTCTTCAAGGTGACTCAGCGGTTCCTGCAGGAAATGCTCGCCGGCTCAGGCGGGAGCATCGTCAACATCGCCTCGGTGCTCGGCTCCCACGCGCCCGACGAGTCGCTCTATGCGGACGGCGTCGCCGGCTTTCGCCCGTCCTACTTCTTCGCGAAGGCCGGGATGATCAACTTCACCCGCTTCCTCGCGGTCACGTATGCGGCGCGAGGGGTGCGCGTGAACTCCGTCAGCCCCGGAGGCGTCCTCGTCGATCCCTCCCGGTCGTCTCAATTCGCCACGCGCGTTCCGGCCGGGCGTCTCGCCGACCCGGTCGAGATTGCCGCCGCTGTCGCCTTCCTCGCCTCAGACGCCGCGTCGTACGTGACCGGGCATGACTTCGTTGTCGACGGAGGCTACACCGCTTTGTAGGAGCAGCACGGAAGGAGGGAGATCATCGGAGTGTCCCGCTCGTCAGTGCGTCGTTCGAATTCGAGCTCAGATAAGGAGATCAAGGTGAAGGTAGTCGGACATAAGCGTGGCAGGGTCGCGCTCGTTTGCGCCGCTGCTCTCGCAGTACTCGCGACCTACGTGAGCGTCGCCTCGGGTGCCCCGGGGAATGCCACACAGAAGCGGGACAGCAGCACGATCACGTTCCTCGTGCCCGAATACAGCACGAAGACGGTCCCATACTGGAAGGACACGATCGCCGCGTTCGAGAAGGCGAATCCAGGCCTTCACGTGACGCTGCAGTCGATGGGTTGGCAGCAGGCCCACGATTCGACGGCTCAGATGATCGCGGCGAATCAACTGCCCGACCTCGTCAATACCGCGACGATCTGGTTGCCGGAATGGGTTCAGGCCAACGCGATTCTTCCGGTAACAACTGACATCGTCCCGGCCGCGGTGCAGAGCCGGTTCGTCCCCGCGCTCTTCCAGAAGAGTGCGTTGTACAAGGGCAAGAACTACGGCTTGCCGATCGCCGCAGCGGCGCGTGGCATGTTCTACAACAAGACGCTTTTCAAGAAGGCCGGCATCTCGAAGCCGCCCGCGACCTGGAACGAGCTGCTCTCGGACGCAGTCAAGATCAAGAAGAAAACCGGCGCGTTTGGATACGCATTCGACGGCAAGGGCGTTCAGGCGTTCCGTTACTTCGGCTTCTTCCTCTGGAACAACAGGGGACAGTTCTTCACGTCCAAAGGCAAGGCCGCCTTCAACAGCCCTGAAGGCGTCCAGGCGCTTTCGTTCCTGATCAAGCTGACGAAGACAGGCGCGGTGCCGAACCCGTCGGGCGTAGCAGCAGAAGACATCGAGCCGCTGTTCCTCGCCGGCCGCGTCGGCATGTGGATCGACGGGAACTACTTCGCGACGCAGATCGCGAGCAAGGGCCAGGGGCTGCAGTACGGCGTGTCACCGGTACCTGTCTCTCGCACCGGGGTTCCGTCGGTCACCTGGGGTGTCAGTGACACGCTCGTGATCGGCAAGAACGCGAACATCCCTGTCGTGAATAAGTTCATCTCGTTCATCTACCAGCCGTCGTACCGCACGACCTTCGATGTGAACGAAGGCTTCTTGCCGCTCCTGGCGGCGCAGCAGAGTCTTCCCGAGTTCTCGGATCCCGCGACCGCCGCCTTCATCAAGCTGCTTCCGCAGTCGCGGTTCGACCCGCTCAATCCCAACTACAGCAAGATGCAGACACTCGTCACGACCGCGATGCAGAAGGCGCTGACGGGCAAGGCCACACCCAAGGCCGCTCTCGACCAGGCGGCGGCTGCGTTCAACAAGCTGGCAGGCAAGTAGGCGTCCGACGAACTCTCGTCCGGCGGCGGCCGACAGCCGCCGCCGGACGACACCCAATCTCGAGCACATGTCTTCTCTTCCCACACCGACGACGTCCAGGCGCCTTGCGGAGCTGCGCGGCGTTGCGCCGTTCCTCGCGCCTGCCGTGGTGCTCGTCGGGATGTTCATGTTCTACCCCATTGGGATGTCCGTCTGGATGGCGCTGAACAAGGTCGATCAGTTCGGGCACTTCTCGAAGTTCGTCGGCGTGGGTAACTTCACGAGCCTTTTCTCGGACGGCGACTTTCGTTCGAGCATCTATCGCACGATCATCTGGACCGCCGCCGTCGTTGTCGTGACGACCTTGATCTCGCTGTTCTTGGCGGTCGTGCTCATCCGCCGGTTTCGCTTCCGCGCCGTTGCGCGCAGCCTCCTGCTGCTTCCGTGGGCGACAAGTCTCGTGATCAGCACGTTGCTCTGGCAATGGATCGCGAATCCGGACTTCGGCGCGCTCAACCATTTGCTCTCGTCCATTGGCATCTCGCACGATCGCATCGACTGGTTGGCCGAGCCGAGTCACTCGTTTCCGTTGATGATCGGGATCGCAATCTGGGCGTCGATTCCGCCGACGACGCTCATGCTCGTCGCCGGCCTCCAGGGAATAGACGCGAGCCTCTACGAGGCTGGGGCGCTCGACGGCGCGAAGGGATGGCACACGTTTATCGACATCACCGTGCCGCAGTTACGACCCGTCCTTGCCGTCACGATCCTGCTGAACGTCATCTTCGTCTTCAACTCGTTCCCGATCATCTGGGTGCTCACGCAGGGCGGTCCTGCGGGTCAGACGGACACGCTCGTGACATATCTCTACAAGCAGGGATTCCAGCTCTACCAGATGGGCTCGGCGGCGGCTGTTGCGATCGTGATCTTCGCCATCCTGCTCGTCTTCTCGATCGTCCACACGCGGCTGTCTTGGCGCGGCGTGCTGCAAGAGAAGGACGAGCGGTTGTGGTAGCGCAGACCAGTCTCGTCAGCCGCGTAGCGCTCTACACGCTTCTGGTGGTCGTGCTCGGCGTGATGCTCTTCCCGTTCTTCGAGCTCGCGGCGACGGCTCTCCGGCCGACGGCCGACCTCTTTGCTTTTCCACCGCCGTGGCTGCCGACGCGTCCTCGGTTCCACAACTTCATCGACGTCTGGCGGATCATCCCGCTGCGGAGCTACTTCGTGAACACGGTGGAGATCGCCGGCGGCACCATGCTCCTGAACGCAGTTGCGGCGATCCCCGCCGCATACGCGCTCGCCCGTTTCCGTTTTCCGGGGCGTCAGGCTGTGTTGTACGTCGTGATTGCGACGCAGATGTTCGCACCTGTTGTGCTGCTCATCGCGTCCTTCCGGTTGATGAGTCAGCTCGGGCTGCTCAACAGCCTGTGGGGGCTGATCCTCATGGATGCCGCGACCACGGTGCCTTTCACCGTCTGGATGCTCACCGGCTATTTCGCCGCGCTTCCGCGGGAGATCGAAGAAGCGGCGATCCTCGATCGCGTTGGCCGCTGGCGCCGGCTCTTCGACCTCTTCATTCCACTCTCGATGCCGGGCATTGTCACCGCGCTGGTCTTCACCTTCATCCTCGCGTGGAACGAGTTCCTCTTCGCCGTCACGTTCGTCACCGACGACAGCAAACGGCCGCTGACGGCTGGTCTGTACACGTTCGTCGGCCGTTTCTCGACGCAATGGAACTATCTGATGGCCGGGTCGGCGATGGCGTCGATCCCTGTGCTGCTCCTCTTTCTGGTCATCCAGCGTCGTCTGATCGCCGGGCTCACGGCGGGTGCAGTCAAGTGAGGAGGATGCGATGGCATCGGTAGCGCTCGGAGGAGTTTCGAAGCGGTTCGGCGACACGGTCGCTGTGGAGCGCGTGGATCTCGAGGTCGCGGACGGCGAGTTTCTCGTTCTGCTCGGTCCGAGCGGCTGCGGCAAGACGACGCTCCTACGGATGATCGCGGGCCTCGAGGTCGCGTCCGATGGCGCGATTCTGATCGGAGACCGTGACGTAACGCGAGTCCACCCGGCCGATCGCGACGTGGCGATGGTGTTTCAGAGCTATGCGCTCTACCCGCACATGACGGTCCACAAGAACCTCGCCTACGGCCTTCGGCGGCGCGGGATGCCGAAGCGGGAGATCGAAGAACGCGTTGCCGAAACGGCGCGGCTGCTGGAGCTCGAGCCGTTGCTCGCGCGGCTCCCGGCACAGCTGTCGGGTGGGCAACGCCAGCGCGTGGCGCTTGGTAGGGCAATCGTCCGTGACCCTGCCGTCTTCCTGCTCGACGAGCCGCTTTCGAACCTGGACGCGAAACTCCGTGTGCAGACGCGCAACGAGCTGATTCGTCTGCGCAGGCGCCTCGCCGTCACCATGATCTACGTCACCCATGATCAGGTCGAGGCGATGACCATGGGCGACCGGATCGTCGTCATGAACGGCGGACGCGTGCAGCAGGTCGGCACACCGCTCGAGTTGTTCGATCGTCCGAACAATCGGTTCGTCGCGACGTTCCTCGGTACGCCGCAGATGAACGAGATCGAAGGGCGCCTGAGCCGTGCGTCGCGCGGCGTGGAGTTCGTAGCCGAGGGGATCCAGTTCGAGCTGCCGATCTCAGCGGGATCCGAGCATCCGCGCGACGTGTTGCTCGGGATCCGGCCACACCATCTGTGGGCGGCTCCGGACGCCGTTCCCGGACGCGTGTCGCTTGGGCGGGGGATCGTCGAGTTCGTCGAGCATCTCGGTAACGAGTCGTTCGCATACCTGACGATCGGAGGAGGACAGACGATTGCTGCAGAGGTCGAGGCAGGGTCGACGCTCTCAGTCGGAGCCGTGCTCGAGTTGACGACGGTGCCAGAGCGGCTGCACTTCTTCGACCTGGCGACCGGTGGACGTCTCGACGTGCTGCAGGACGTAGGAAGTGACAATGAGCGGACGCCGGTCGGCGCCCGGGAAATCCACGGAGAAGGTGCAGGGAGCGATGGCGACGACGACTGAGAGCTTGGGCCAGCTGACAGGCCCGCTCGGCACGATGAAGATGTTCATCGGCGGCGAGTGGGTCGACTCTCTCGACGGGGGTCACGATGAGGTGACCACGCCACGCGATGGCAGCGTCGTCGGTCACGTACCGCGCGGCGAACGAACGGATGCACAGCGTGCCGTCGCGGCTGCGAACGACGCCGAGGAGGCGCTGCGTGAGCTGACCGTGTTCGAACGGTCGAAGCTCTGCCTGCGCATCGCCGACGCGATCGATGCCAGGACGGATCATCTCGCGCGCGTCATCTCGCTGGATCAGGGCAAGCCGTACCACAGCGAGGGACGCTGGGAGGCCGGCGCGTTCTCGCACTTCTTCCGCCAGGCGGCAGAGGACATCGTGCGCCTGAACGGCGAGTCCATCCCCTCGAGCGATCGGAACAAGCGGGTGATCACGTTCCACCGTCCACGGGGCACGTATGCCGTCGTCACGCCGTGGAACTTCCCGTACAACATCCCGTCGGAATACATCTCGGCGGCGTTGGCATGCGGTAACCCGGTCGTGTGGGTGCCGGCCCCTTCGACGAGTGCATGCGCGGTCGCCTACGCGGAGTGCCTGGCGGAGGCCGACCTTCCGCCAGGGGCCTTCAACCTCGTGACCGGGGCGGGCCCGGTGGTCGGCGACGAGATCGTTGCGAGCGCCGGGACGCGAGGCGTGGCGTTCACAGGAAGCCCGCAGACGGGCGAGACCATCGCGCGGCGGGCCGCGGGAAAGCCGCTGCTTCTCGAGCTGGGCGGAAACGGTCCGGTGATCGTGCTCGACGACGCGGATCTGGACGCCGCCGTGCGGGGAATCGTGTTCAGCGCGTTCTTCAACGCGGGTCAAGCATGCTCGGCGACAGAGCGCGTCCTCGTTCACCGCAGCATCCATGACGAACTCGCGGAGCGTCTGGTGGCCGCCGCCGCAGATGTGCGGCTCGGCGATCCGTTCGATCCGGAGACGACCATGGGCCCGCTCAACAACGAGCAGGTGGCCGCGAAGATGGACGCGCATATCGAGGATGCCGAGTCGCACGGTGCGACCGTTCTCGCGGGCGGCGGGCGGGCGGACGGGATGCTCGGCGATCTCTATTACCGGCCGACGGTGCTCTCCCGGGTCTCGTCGACGATGCGGGTCAATCGCGAGGAGTCGTTCGGTCCTATCATCCCGTTGATTGCATTCGATGACGCCGCGGAAGCGATCGAGCTCGCGAACGACAACGAGCTCGGCTTGATCTCTTCCGTCTATACCCGGAGTCTGCGGCGCGCCTTCTTCTTCGGTGAGAACGTCCAGACGGGAATCGTCAATATCAACGAGACGCCGGATTACTGGGAGAGCCACATCCCCTACGGCGGAGCATCGGGGAAGCGCAGTGGTATCGGTCGGCTCGGCGGGGCGAACACGCTCCGAGAGATGTCCGAGGTCCGCTCGATGATCATCGACCTCGGATCGGAGACCGACTGATGAGCGCAGAGCTGCCCGCAGAGCTCGTAGAGATCGCCGAACATTTCCCGACCTTCTGGGCTGAGGCCGGCCACCTCATGACGGAGACGCTCTACGCCGAGAGCAAGCTCGACCGCAAGACGATCGAGCTCGTCCTCTGCTCGCTCCTGGCCGGTCGGCGCTGGGAGCTCGGCGTCAAGACGCATGCCCTCAAGGCGCTGGAGTTCGGTGCGTCCGCCGAAGACGTGCGTGGCGCGATCCTCCTGAGCTTCGCGGTGTTCGGCACGAGCTCCGCCGCTGCCGGTCTGCACTGGGCCGAGCAGGCAATGAAAGAAGCAGGTCTGACGTCCTGATGGGTTCGGCCCAGAAGACAGACGGTTCTTCGACGCGATCGAGGTACGACGTCGGGGTGCTGCACAAGGCGCTCGACGTGATCGAGCAAATCGTGGAGCTCGGCCCGTTGACGGCACTCGAGCTGAGCCGCGGCGCCAATATCAGCTCTACCGCCGCCTACCGGGTGCTCGGAACGCTCGTCGGGCGCGGCTACGTCGTGCAAGAGGAGACAGGTCGCCGGTATGGGCCGGGGCCGGCGCTCCTGGCCCTCAGCCGGTCCATCCTCTCGTCGGTCGACCTGGTGAGCATCGCCCGGCCGACGATGGAGACGCTGCGCGATGAGTTCGGCGAGACCGTGAACCTCGGAGCGCTCACCCACGATGGTCGGCTCGTCTATCTCGAGATGATCGCGAGCGAGCGGGGACTTCGGACGGCGGTCGACATCGGTTCGACCGATCATCTTCACTCGACCGCGCTCGGTCGAGCGATCCTCGCCGGGCTCAGTTCCGCCGAGGCCGTCGCCACGCTCAAGAAGCACGTGCTCATTCCCGTGACGCCTCGGACGCCTGTCTCCATCAGGGCGGTCTCCGCCGCGATCGCGCGAGCGCGGGAAGCGGGATATGCGGTCGACGACGAGGAGAACGAATTGGGCGCACGATGCGTCGGAGCCGCGATCCGCGATGCCAACGGCCGTCCGTTCGCGGCCGTCAGCATCTCCGGCCCGGTGTCGCGCATCGACACCAAGCTGCTGCCCGTGTTCGGCGAGCGGCTGCGCGTCGCCGCAACTGAAATCGAGCATGCCCTAGGGCACGCGATACCAACACCAGAAGGGATCGGATGATCGACGCCGTCGGCAATCACGAAGGATCCGAGACGCTGCATGCCGAAGCAGCTGAGCTCCTCCCGGGCGGAGTGAGCAGCAACTTTCGGCTTGGTGGCCCCTCGGTGCCGCTCTTCTTCGAGCGCGCGGAGGGATCGCACCTCTACGACGTCGACGGAAATCGATACGTCGACTACGTCCTCGGGATGGGGCCTGCTCTTCTGGGTCACGCTCCTGCGGACGCAACGGCAGCCGTGGCCGAGACGCTCGCGCGCGGGCAACTCTTCGCCGGGCAGCACCGTGCCGAGATCGAGCTCGCACGGCTCGTCGTCGAGCTCGTGCCGTCTGCTGAGCTCGTCCGCTTCGGGCTCGCAGGCTCGGAGATGGTTCAGCTCGCGTTTCGCCTAGCCCGCGCAGCGACTGGGCGACCGACGATCGTGAAGTTCGAGGGGCACTACCACGGGTGGTACGACACCGCGCTCGTGAGCACCGCCCCGACGCTCGACGAGGACGAGTCGCGTGCCCTGGGTGAGCCCAGCGCTCCGCATCTTCCGAGCATGGGGCAGTCGGTCGCCGCTCTCGCCGACGTCGACGTGCTGCCGTGGAACGACCTGGATGAGCTCGGCGCGTACCTGGACCGCCACGGAGAGTCGACGGCGGCGTTGATCATGGAGCCGATCCTCTGCAACACGTGCGTCATCCTTCCCCGCCCGGGATATCTCGAAGGAGTTCGCGAGCTTTGCGACCGGCACGGCGTCCTCCTCGTCTTCGACGAGGTCATCTCCGGGTTTCGCGTGGCAGGCGGCGGGGCCCAGGAACTCCTCGGCGTCCTCCCTGACCTCACTGTCCTCGCAAAGTCCATGGGCGGCGGCTTCCCGGTAGCCGCCTTGGCGGGACGCCGCGAGGTGATGGAGCTTGCCGGCGACGGTCGTGTGCTTCACGGCGGGACGTACAACACGAACGTCGTCAGCACGGTCGCTGCACTCGCAGTGCTCCGAAAGCTACGGGCAGACGGACCGACGATCTACGGCGATCTCGCACGTCGCGGGACGCGGCTGATGGAAGGCTTGAGCGAGGTGGCGGCGGAGCGCGGCGTGCCGCTCCACGTGCAAGGCCTCGGGGCGGTCTTCAACACCTGCTTCGGCGTCGACGACGTGCAGAGCTATCGGGATTACCGCCATGCCGACGCCGACCGGCAGCGAGCCCTCCTCCGGGCGCTGATCGACCGTGGAGTCCGGGTCACCACGCGCGGTACGTGGTTCCTGTCCGCTGCACACACAGACGCCGACATCGAGCAGACGCTCGAGGCTGCGGCCGACGCGTTCGGAGCGCTCTAAGGCGTGGGCTACGACCTTCTCTTCCGCGGGGCGACCGTGGTCGACGGCACGGGCGCGCCGCCGGTCGTCGCGGACGTAGCCGTCACCGACGGTCGAATCGCTGCCGTTGGGACGCTCGGGCCCGACACGGCTGCCGGACGCGTGGTCGAGGCAGACGGCCTCGTGCTTGCGCCGGGTTTCATCGACATCCACACCCATTCCGACGTCAGCCTCTTCGACGCAACCGCCGGTGAGAGCAAGGTGAGGCAGGGAGTCACCACGGAGGTCGTCGGGAACTGCGGCTTCTCCGCCTACCCGGTGGACCCGGACCGCCTTCCCCTCCATGTCGAGCACCTGGAGGGGATCCAGCAGCGGCCCATCGCCCCGACCTGGACGGATCTCGCCGGCTATGGGCATGCACTCGAAGAGGCGCGGCCGGCGCTCAACGTCGCATCGCTCGTCGGCCACGGCTGCCTTCGGATCGCCGCCGTCGGGCTCGAGCGTGAGGTAACGCCGGACGGGCTCGCCCGCATGTCCGAGTTACTCGAGCGCTGCATGGAGCAGGGCGCGTTCGGGCTCTCGACAGGACTGACATATGTGCCATCGATGTATGCCCCGACGGATGAGGTCGTCGAGCTGGCGCGCATCGTCGCCGCCTACGACGGCTTCTACGCCACGCATGCGCGGGCGTCCGACGCGCTGCTTGCTCCGGTCGAGGAAGCGGTCGAGATCGGCCGCCGGTCCGGCGCTCGCGTCCAGTATTCGCATGTCGCGATCAACGATCCGCGGGAATGGGGACGTGCAAACGCGGTCCTCGACGTTTTCCATCGAGCGGGCGAGAGCGGCATCGACATCGCCTTCGACGTATACCCGTACGCGGCCTCGTCGTCGGCGCTGACGCAGTATCTCCCGGAGTGGGTTCTCGCCGGGGGAATAGGCGAGATGGTGACGCGGCTGCGCGATCGCGAGACGCGGCGGTCGGCCGTCGAGGATCTCGCCGTCGGATGGTACGGCGGGATCCCCTGGCTGTGGGACCGCGTGGTCGTCTGCCAGGCGCCCGACGCCGCGCTCATCGGCTTGTCTCTCGAAGAGCTTGCGCGCTCCGCGGACGTGCCGCCCGCAGAGCTCACGTTGCGGCTCTGCGAGGCGCACGGCAACGAGGTGAAGGTCGTCCTCTTCTACCGGACGGAGGAGGACATGCTGCAGTTCCTCGCCGATCCTCTCGCCGTCGTCGGTTCGGACGGGAATGCGATCCCGATCGACCAGGACGGCGACCGCCCTCACCCGCGGCACTTCGGCTCGTTCCCTCGCGTGCTCAGTCGATACGTGCGTGAGAGCCCCGTGCTCGGTCTTGCGGCGGCGGTCAGGAAGATGACGCTTGCGCCTGCGGAGCGAATGGGAATCACCGATCGCGGGCGCGTTGCGGAAGGGCTTGCGGCCGATCTCGTCCTGTTCGACGCGGAGCGCGTCATCGACACGGCGACGTTCACCGACCCCTGCCAGGCGCCGAAGGGCATCGAGTTCGTCGCTGTGAACGGCACACTCGTGATCGACGACGGGTCGCAGACAAAGGCGCGGCCAGGAAAGCATCTGCGCCGCGGATGACAGATAGCCCCGAAAGCCTTCTCGCCGAGCGCATCGCCGCTATCCCCACGGTCTCCGTTGCGAAGGTGCCGACCCCGCTGGACGAGGCACCGCGAGCGGCCGCCGCACTCGGGATCGAGCGGCTGTGGATCAAACGAGACGATCTCACGGGGCTTGCCTTCGGAGGCAACAAGGCTCGCAAGCTGCGGTACGAGCTCGCCCCCGCCGTCGCCGAGCGTGCCGACGTCCTGATTGCCGGAGGGGGAGTCTCGCAGTCGAATCACGCGCGGCAATGCGCGGCGGCGGCGGCGCAGCTGGGGATGCGCTGCGTACTCGTACTGCGCAACGGTCCCCGCGGCGGGGCCCGTCAAGGGAATGTGCTGCTCGACGATCTTCTAGGCGCGGACCTGCGCTTGCTCGAAACCGAGAGTCCCGATGAGACACTCGCGGAGATGGATCGCCTCGCCGACGAGCTGCGTTCAGCAGGACGTCGGCCTTTCGTCGTAGAGCTCGAAGGGCTGTCCGTCGTGGCCTACGTCGAATGCGCGCTTGAGATATGGCGTCAGCTACGAGCTCTGGACACCACCGCGACGCACGTCTTCGTTGCGAGCGATGGCGGGACACAGGCAGGGCTCCTCGTCGGGAGCGACATCCTCGAAACGGGGTGGGTGGTCGTGGCTGTCCGCCCGCATCCGACAGACGGAGACCCGCGGGACATCGCCTTCGAGCAGGCGAGGCTCGGAAGCAAGCTCCTCGATCTGCCCGTTGAGATCCCACGCGAAGCGATCTTGAATCTCCAGGACTTCATCGCCCCCGGCTACGGCGTCGTCTCGGACGCAGGGAGGGACGCGATCCACATGCTTGCAAGAACGGAAGGCGTGCTACTCGACCCGGTCTACACCGCGAAGGCGTTTGCTGCGCTTACGGCCTGGGCGAATGCCGGTCGACTCGGGCACGACTCGCGCGTCGTGTTCGTACACACCGGTGGTCTCCCGGCGCTCTTCGCGTACGCGGACGAACTCGTCGAGTAGTCGCCGCGCCCCAACGAACCCCACCAGCGACAAAGTGCGGTTGCCCGGCCGCGGCCGAGCCCTTCGTCAGTAGAGAGGGAATCGATGGAGCTAGGTTCCGGTGGTGGTGTGGCGTACGGCTTGCGCGCGGGTGTCGTCGATGTCGGGTAGTTGGGCGCCGTAGACGCCGCTGACGACAGCAGCGTCGCGCATGACATCCGCGGGGAACCCGAGTGTCGGGTGGCTGAGTGCGTCGAGGCGGTCGAGGTGCTGCTGGCTGAGGTGCACCTCGGTGGCGGCGAGGTTGTCGCGGAACTGTTCTTCGGTGCGGGCCGCGATCAGCGGGATGACCGGGCCGGGCTGCTGCCGCACCCACGAGATTGCGACCTGCGCGGGTGAGCAGCCGATTTCGTCGGAGATGGCGACGACCTCGCGGACGATGTCGTCGCTGCCGACATGGGTGTAGGGGCGTCCGACCTGGGTCACTCGGCCGTTGTGGCCGTTGAGGTATTTGCCGGTAAGCCGTCCTTCGGCAAGCGGGCCCCAGGCAAACACGGGCAGGTCGAACGCGTCGGCCATGGGCAACAGCTCGCGCTCTGGAGAGCGGTCGAGCAGGTTGTAGCGCAGCTGGACGGCGGTGAACGGTGACCAGTCATGCAACCGGGCGGCAGTGTTGGCTTCTGCGATCTCCCATGCCGCCCAGTCCGAGACTGCGGGGTAGAGGATCTTGCCGAGGCGGACCTGGTCATCGAGGGCGCGCATGAGCTCGTCGACGCCGGTGAGGAGGTCGCGGGCGTGTACCCAGTACAGGTCGATG
>JAOPYX010000200.1 GCA_025964535.1 Actinomycetes bacterium
CGCCGGCGATGTGCAGGAGGTATCGGCATGACACAGGCATGGGTTCTCGGACAGCGTGCGCTCCGCGAGGCGAGGCGGACGCCCGAAGCACTGCTGCACACGTTGTTCATCCCGTTGTTCTTCCTCGACGTCAACGTCGGCCAGGCCGCGAGGATCTTCCCGTCCAAGTCCACGTCGTTCCTCCACGGCCAGGGCTACGGCGCGTTCCAGCTACCGAGCTCGCTGTTGCTGGCCGCCTCCTTCGGAACGGCGGCCCTGTTCCTGGTCGAGGACATCGAGGGCGGTTACTTCGACAAGTTGCGCGCGACGCCCATCCCCCGCACAGCCATCGTGCTGGGCCGTCTCATCGCCGAGTCGGTGAAGGGCGTGCTCATCACCACCGTGCTCATCCTGCTCGCTCTGATCTTCGGCATCTCGATCGCGAGCGGCCCTCTCGGCTTCGTGCTGCTCGTCGCTCTCACTGCCCTGTGGTCCGTCGTCTACGTCGGCTTCATGCAGCTGATCGCGCTCAAGACGCGCAGCGCGGCGGCAACGAACTCCGGCGGCCTGGTCTTCTTCCCGCTGCTGTTCCTCACACCGAACTTCGTGCCGCGCCACCTGCTCACGAGACCGATGGAGATCGCGGCGACGTTCAACCCGGTCACATACGTCATGGAGGCGCTCCGCTCGCTCATCCTCCAGGACCTCGTGTGGAGCAGCATCCTGCCGGGCTTCGCCGTGGTCGCGGTCATGGGCGCGGCGATGGTTGCCCTCAACGTCCGCCTGATCCGCAACTACGACTGACGCCGGTGTGAAGCCGCGGGCCGGCTTGGGCCGGCCCGCGGACTTCCGAGCTCTCAATGCGGTGCATTGGCGCGGCAGCTGTCAATCAGCTGCTGCGGGTGGCCGGCGGCGGCTTGCGCGTATGTCGCCTTCAACCACTGGACACCACCGTCGTCCGCGAACACCGCATAGGGCGCCTTCGGGGGATTGGGAGGCGTCCAGTTCTCCGACGCGTTGGCCGGAGCGACGATCACGTTGTCGGCGAGCAGCGCGTTCAGCTCGTCGTGCGCACGCCGCTGCGCTGAGCTGTCGCCGTCGTGGATCGCCTGAACCCAGTAGCACTCCCAGGCGTTCTGCGCCGCGACCACCGCATGACCGCCGCCGGCTCCCTGCCCGGTCACCGTGTTCGGCGCGATGCGCAACGCCGGCCACGTATAGCCCGGAGGCAGCGTCAGCGCATGCTGGGCGCGACGGTATTCGCCCTTCGTCACCGGTGGCTTGACGGCACCACCGATCACCCAGTTCGAGATCGCAAATGCAGTCGAAGCCAGCACCGCCATCACCGCGAACGAGACGGCCAGCACCACAACCCGCCGACGATGGCGAGCCTGAGCCTGCTGGAGCTTGGAACCGAGCGGAAGCGCGGTAATCCGTTCGAAGAGATCAGCGCCGTCGACTTCCGCGACGTCGGGGATCGGATTGGCGTCGCGCAGGCGCAGCATGCTTGCCTTGGTTGTCATGTTCCCTCCACGTCGAATCGAGCAAGCCGAGCCGGTCGCCGGCCCTCCACGTCAGCGGCTTCCAAGCTCGCGCGCAACCGTCTTCGTGCACGGAGCAGCCGAACGCGGAACGCGGCCGGCTTGATCCCGAGCACCTTCGCGGCCTGGCTCGGGGTCAGGTCCTCCCAGGCGATCAGCAGCAACGCCTCCTGGTCGAGGCGGGAGAGTGATCGCAGCGCTTGCGCCAAGCCCGGATCGAGCTCATGCCGCTCGGTTCCCGCGTCGGCCTGCTCGAAGTCACCGTGCTCGCCCGCCACGACCGTTCGCCGCGCCTCGGCGAGCAGGAGATTGCGCGCCGTGGCGTAGAGCCAGGGTCGCGCGTCGTCTTTCGGAACGTCCGCCAGTCGCCGCCAGGCGATCGTCATGACCTCGGCGGCGATCGCGTCCGCGTCCTTGCTACCTCGTCTCCGCGCATATGCAGTGACGGCGCCGAGATGGGAGAACACAGTTCGGAACTGCGTCTCGGCTGAGTGACGGTCGAGTTCGCGTGTCATACCTACTACTGCCAAAAACGTAGCGTTGCGTTACACGAGCTGCCGAAGAACGCTCGTGCCCAACGAGCGCTCGTCTAGTCTCGGGCACATGGACGAGCTGCTTCGCGCTTGGTTCAGCCACAACGCGCGGTCTCTCCCTTGGCGTGAGACCCGAGACCCATACGCCATTCTTGTGTCCGAGGTGATGGCGCAACAGACGCAAGTCGACCGTGTCGCGCCTCGCTGGGAAGCCTGGCTCGAGCGCTGGCCGACCGTCGACGCCCTCGCTGCGGCTTCCCCCGCCGACGTGATCCGCGAATGGCAGGGGCTCGGCTACACCCGGCGCGCGCTCAATTTGCACCGGGCCGCGCAGCAGATCGCGGCGCACGGGTGGCCCCACGACCTCACCGAGCTGCCCGGCGTCGGCCGGTACACCGCCGACGCGGTCGCGTGCTTCGCCCACGGACGTGACGTCCTGCCCGTCGACGTCAACGTTCGGCGCGTGTCGGAGCGCGCCGGGCACACGTTCACCGCCGCCTCCGCCCAGGCGCTGATGGATCTCGGGGCGACGGTCTGCCTCGCCCGCATCCCGCGCTGTGGCGCCTGCCCGCTCGCTGAGCGCTGCCCCTCCCGCGGCCGCCGCTACGAGCCCGAGCGCAAGCAGGGCGCGTTCGAGGGCTCCTTCCGCCAGCGGCGTGCCCGCACCCTGCGGCTCGTCGCAGCCCAGGAGCTGCCGGCCGGCGACCTCGACGCCGAAGCGGTCGCCTCCCTCGCCCGGGACGGTCTCGTCCGCATCGTCGGCGCGACCGTCTCCCTACCGGCCTAACCCCGGTACGATCACACTCGTGCTTTCCAGCATCGTCACCCTGCTGATCCCCGTCTGGATCCTCCTCGGCCTCGTCGCGCTTCTCGGCGTCGTCGCGTTGCTCGGGCGGATCCAGGGTGGTCGTTTCCTTCGTCCGGTGATCGCGCTCATCTCGAAGGTGCCGCTCTTCCGGCGCGGGCTGCAGAAGGCGTCGAACGCGGCGCTCGAGCGTTCGAACCCCGAGCTCGCGAGTGCGATGAAGAAGATGCAGCGCTCAGGCGCGCTGCGCGACCCGAACCGCGCGCAGGCGGCGATGTCCCAGCTCACCGCCCAGGAGCGCCGCGCGCTCATCCAGGTGCAGGAGGAGCAGGGCGGCATGGCACCGGAGGCGACGAACCGTCAGATGCGCCGCAAGCTCGACAAGGCGAAGCGCGACTCCCAGCGCCGCCGCTAGTCCTCAGTCCTCGCGGAGCGGGTGCTTCATCCAGACGTTCGGCTCGATGTACGTGCCGTGCCCGTTCTCGAAGCGCACCGGAACGAGCGCACGCGGGACGACGTAGTCGCCGTCCTCCGGGAACTGCAGGCCCGTCCACTCCTCCCACTCCTCGCGCGAGCCGGTGATCGTCATCGAGCGCGGCGCCGGGTCGAGGATCTCAGCGCCCAGGCGCTCGTGCGTTCGTAGCCACGGATCGTAGGGCAGCCCGTCCTCACGGCGCCACCTGACGTAACGCTCGATCGGCGTCAGCGGATAGTGCTCCTTCCACGTCGGTCGCACCGGCGCGATCAGCGAGTCGAGCCCGTGCGCCGCCGCGAGACTGCCCATGCGCCGCAGCAGCACGCTGGCGAGGCCGGTACCGCGATGCGACGGGAGGACGTTCATGACGACGGCACAGAGCGTCG
>JAOPYX010000202.1 GCA_025964535.1 Actinomycetes bacterium
TGGTCGAGGAGTGGAAGTGGAGAGGGGTGCCGGTGTGGTACCACGACGGAATGATCTGCACCGGTGAGACCCACAAGAACGTCGTGAAGATGACCTTTGCCAAGGGCGCCTCCTTGGAGGACCCTTCGGGCCTCTTCAACTCCAGTCTCGAAGGCAACGTCAGGCGTGCCATCGATTTCCGTGAGGGCGACAAGATCGATGAGAAGGCGCTGAAGGCGCTCATTCGCGCCGCCGTGGCGCTGAACACGGCCTAAGCCAGCGAGCACGCCTCGCTCCAGCAGCGCGGACGGCGTGCCGTCGGCCCGCGGGGCTGGGCCAGGCTCACTGGAAGACGAAACTCGACGATCAGTCCGGCGATCGCCATGGTTGCGTAGAAGGTGGTGAGCAGGAGCTCACATCATCGTCCGGCCGCGGAGTGGGGGCCGAGGACGCGGCCAGAAACGAGACGGTGGTTGACGCCAGCCCGACGAGCCGGAAGCAGCGGCCGTCCGTCTGGGTATCGACCGACGGGACGCGAAGTGCCGCGCGCTGCGAGCCATGACCAGGGCTACGTCGTGGGTTCAGCGATGGTGCTCACCCGACTCGTTCGACCGGTTGTCCGTCGACGGAGAGCGCGACGGGGATGTTTCCGCGGGTCGCGTTCGAATAGGGACAGCGCTTGTCTGCTCGCAGCATCAATTCGTGCGCGTCCTCGGCGGTGATGTTCGGCGCGTGGAGGTCGAGTGAGACCTGAAGCCCGAAGCCGCCGGAGTCGAGCGGACCGATACCGACTCGTGAGGTGATGTGCGATCCGGTCGCGTCGAGTTTGCGCCCTTCCGCGACTCCAAGAAGCGCCGACTGGAAGCAGGCCGCGTAGCCGACGGCGAACAGTTGCTCCGGGTTCGTTCCCGGGCCGTCATCGCCGCTCATCGTTGCGGGCACCGAGAGATCCACTTCGAGTCGGCCGTCACTCGTTCGGCCATGACCTTTGCGACCGCCCTCGACAACCGCCTCTGCCGTGTAGAGAACTTCCTTCGGTTGGGCTGGCATGGTTACAGGCTCCTCTCGCGCGGCTAGCGGTGGTGGTCGACGACTTCGATGTTGTTGCCGTCGGGGTCGAGCACGTAGGCGGCGTAATAGCCGGCGTGATAGCGCGGGCGCTCACCGGGCTCGCCGTTGCTGCGATATCCGGCCGCGGCCGCCTCGGCGTGGAAGCGGCGTACGTCGTCGTCTTCGCCCGAGAAGGCGATGTGCATGTTCTGCGTCGGCTCGCCGGCGAAGATGAGGAGTGAGCCGTCTGATGCACCGACGGCGAACGCTGCGCTGTCGGGCGATTGGCGCTGGAGTGTGAGGCCGGCTGCGTCGCCGATCGTCGAGTAGAACGCGGTCGACGCCTCGACGTTGCTGACGCGGATCGCTACGTGATCGACGCTGCCCCTCGGCCGCGTACCGTCGCGGTAGACGGCTTCGAAGCTGTTGCCGTCGGGGTCTTTGAGAAATGCGGCGTAGTAGTCGTCGGCGTAAACCCGACGCGGGCCGGCGGGTCCGTCGTCGGTGAAGCCTGCGTCGATGCCGGCCTGCCAGAAGCGATCGACGTGTGCTGGGGTCGGCGCGACGAACGCGATGTGAACTCGCCGTGCGATCGGATGCGCGTCGTCGGGTTGGGTGAGGGCGAAGTTGCCCCAGACCGAGAGCGTCGGCGTGCTCGTGGTCTGCTCGATCCCGAGCTCATCGAGTACCGCACCGAAGGCCGTGCTGGCCCTCTCGAGGTCGGCGACGCGAAGGGTGATGTGGTCGAACATCGCAGGCTGTTTGCGCACGTGCGGGCCGTTGTCCGCGCGCGATGCCAGAGCGACATCGGCCGCCGCTGCGTACTCCGCGTATGCCTCGGGCGAGATCTCGCCGCGCTCGAGTAGCTCGTTCAGTTCCCGCCCCGGTCCTGATGTGCTGCTCATGGCTGACTCCTCCGATCGGACTTTGGATCGATGACTGGTGTCGGCTAGACCGCTCTGCGGCCGCCGTCGGCTGCGACGGTGGTGCCGGTGATGTAGCTCGCGCGTGGGGAGGCGAGGAAGGCAACGACCTCGGCGATCTCCTCGGGTTGTGAGGCGCGGCGCATCGGCGTCGTCTCTCCCAGCGCGGTGATGAACTCCGGGCCTGACGGCGAGGGTGTATAGACCGGCCCCGGTGCGATGGCGTTGACGCGTACGCCGCTCGCGCTGAACTCGGCGGCCCAGGCGCGCGTCATCGCCTCGAGCGACGCCTTGGTCGCGCCGTAGGCAGCGCCGCCCGCGAGCCCGACGCCGCCGGCCATGCTGCTCACGCTGACGATGCTGCCCCGGCCGCGTGCGGCCATTCCGGGTGCGAGCGCGGCGACGAGGAAGAACGGCGCCCGAACGTTGCCGGCGAACATCTTGTCGAAGGAAGAGACCTCGAACTCCGCCGTCGGAGCAAAGAGCGCGATCCCGGCGTTGTTGATCAGGATGTCGACGTCGCCGACCTCACTCCCCAGGCGCTGCACGTCAGCGGCGTCGGCGAGGTCGGCAGCGACGAAGCTCGCCTTGCCGCCCGCGTCGGTGATCTCCTCGACCGTCTCGGCGCCGCGCGCGGCGTCGCGGCCGTGAACGAGAACCTCCGCGCCGTCCCGGGCCAGCTGCAGTGCGATTGCGCGACCGATGCCAGACGTGGCGCCGGTCACCAGCGCCCGTTGCCCGTCGAGGTTGTTCTGAGCGATGGCTGACATAGCCGCTCCTGCGTGAGGCCTCCTCAGCGACCGATGACGATCGTCATCCTACGTCCGAGCGTAGCATTTCCGATGACAGTCGTCATCGGAAAACGCTACAATGTCTCCGTGAACGGCGGGAGCGGGAACCCAGACGTGACCAGCACCCGGTCGCGATCGCCGGCTCGGGCGCGCATGGTGAGCAGTGCGGCCACGCTCATTCGCGAGCGCGGCATCCACGGCGTGGGCCTCCGTGAGGTCGTCGCTCACTCCGGCGGACCTCGCGGCTCTCTCGGCCGCTACTTCCCGGGCGGCAAGACACAGCTCGTCACCGAGGCAATCGATGACGCTCTGGCCGCCGTCTACGGCGAGCTCGATCGGACGCTCACCGAAGCCAAGACCTTCGCTGAGGCGATCGACATGATCGTGATGCCGTGGCGGGGCCTGCTCGTCGGACACGATTTTGCCTTGGGCTGTCCGCTTGCAGCCACCGTTGTCGACGCCGCCGACAACGACGACCTCCGCAACCATGTCGACGAGATGCTCGCGCGGTGGCAAGAGCCGGTGGCCGACGTCTACATCAAGTTCGGAGCTTCGCCGGCGGAAGCAGAAGGGCACGCGATGGTCTTGCTCGCCGCGCTCGAGGGCGCTCTCATTCTGTCCCGCGCGCGACGCAGCATCGATCCGCTCGACACAGTGGCGCGCTACTTCGCATCCCGAGCTCCCGGCGCGCCTGTGTCGGCCTGAGCTTGCCGTCGACGCCTTAGTGGCAGGCCTCGAGGGGGAGCTCGACCTGGAGCAATGTTCCCTCACCTCGAGGGCTCCCGAGTGAGATGGTGCCGCCGATCGCCTCGGCGCGGTCCTTGAGGCCGAGCAGTCCCGAGCCGAGGGCCGGATTGGCGCCGCCGACGCCGTCGTCGCGGACACCGATGTGGATCGCATCGCCCCGCTCCTCGACGACGACGTGCACGACCGACGCCTCCGCGTATTTGGCGGCGTTCGTCAAGGCTTCCGAGACCACGTAGTAGGCCGCCACCTCGACCGTCTCGGGCAACCGGGCATCGATCCGTACGTCGAGCTCGACCGGCATCGATGACCGCTGGGCGAGCGTCTTCAGCGCCGAGCCGAGCCCGCCTTCAGAGAGGCTTGCCGGGTGGATCCCGAGCGCGATCTCACGCAGCCCGTCGAGGACGCTCGTCAGCCCCTCAGCCACGTGTGACAGCTCGGCCCGGCGCTCTTGAAGCCCCGGCGGCGTGGCCGCCTGCGCCGCTCGCAGCTCGAGCGCGAGCCAGATGAGCTGCTGCTGTGCGCCGTCGTGCAGGTCGCGCTCGATCTTCCGCCGGGTTGCGTCGGCGGTGGCAACGATGCGCGCGCGCGAGAGGTCGAGGTCCGCGCGACTCTGAGCGTTCGCGATCGCCGTCGCCACGAGCTCTGTGAACCCCGCAAGGCGATCGTCCGCGTCCGGGGGCAGGGGAACGTCCGTGGTCGAGACGACGGCCAGCACACCCCAGACGCAGCCTTCGACCGTGATGGGCGCGCCGGCCGACGAGTGCCAGCCCATCTCGCGCGCGGCAGCAGCGGCAGGCCCGGGCTCCTCCGCGTAGCTGTCCATCCGACAGGGTCGGCCAGTCTCCAGGACCAGCCCGGAGACCGTGCCCTCCGGCGCGAATCGCTCCCCGATGTGTGCGTAGCCTTCCGGGCTCCAGCCACCGACTGGAGTGACCGTGCCATCGGGTTCGTACCGGGAGAGGACGGCGGCGTCGCCCGGAACGTGCTGAGCAACCTCGGCGGCTACCGCTTCGAACAGTTCGGCCGGCGGCACCCCTTGTGCCACGAGAGTCGCGACGCGTCGCAATGCAGCTTGCTCATCCGCGAGGCGGGTCAGCTGCTCGCGGCCTTCGGCGTTCGCGATCGCAGTTGCCACGAGCTCGGTGAACTCCGCAAGCCTGCCCTCAGTCGAAGGAGGCATAGGCTGATCGGTTGTCGATGCAACTCCTACGACACCCCACAGCCGACCCTCGATCATGATCGGCGCTCCGACAGCAGAGCGCCAACCCATTTCGCGGATGTAGTCGCCGAGCGTGCCGGACGTGTCGGCATACGTGTCGACACGTCCCGGTCTGCGCGTCTCGAAGACGAGTCTGGCCAGGGTGCCCGTCGCGAGCGCATGTCGCTTCACGCTGGATCTGTAGCCGCGGGTCTCGTCCCAGTCGCAGATCGACATGAACGTCCCGTCGGCCTCGTATCGGCCGATAGCCGCGGCATCGGTCGGTCCCAAACGGCCGACCTCCGCAATCACTGCTTCGAACACGTCGGACGGCGACGCGCCCTCGGCCACGAGGGTCGCCACCCGCCGCAACGCCATCTGCTCGTCGGCGAGTCGCGCGAGCTCCTGGTGGCTCTCCGCATTCGCAATCGCGGTCGCGAGAAGCTCGGTGAACTCCGCCAGACGCTCCTCGATGCGGTCGGGCAGCGGACCATCGGGCGAGGAAGCACCCATCGCTCCCCAGACCGAACCGTCGACGATGATCGGTGCACCCGCAGTCGCGTTGAGCGCGGACGTGCGAGCTCCGCCGGCAAGCGTCCCCGGCAGATCGGTGTAGTCGTCGATCCTCGCTGGACGCCCCGTCTGGAGTACCTGTGCGACCATCGACGGACCGTCGAGCGGCCAGCGCGTGCCGGGCTGGAGCACATGCGGGCGATCGCTCCACGTCGCGATGACGGTCATCGCCGTGCCGTCGCTGTCATAGCGGTACACGCCGACCATCGGGAGGCGCATCACCTGTGCGACCTCCTCCGCGACGGCCGAGAACACCGCTGCCGACGGCGCACCCGCCGCGACGAGCGTTGCCACCCGCCGTAACGCCGCCTGCTCCTCAGCCAACCGTCTCAGCTGGGTGTAATCCACGTGCGTCCTCGCCAACTGGGCCACCTGCCTCTGAGGTCACGGTACCCCATAATCCGCGGTGTGAGCGACAGCCCCACGCGTGCGGTCATCGCAGACGACGAAGTCCTCCTCCGCGAGGGTTTGGCGCGACTGCTCGAGCGCTCCGGCTTCGCCGTCGTCGGCCAGTGCGGCAGCGCCTCCGAGCTGCTCGCGCTCGTGCAGGAGCATCGGCCCGACCTTGCAATCGTGGACATCCGGATGCCGCCCACCCACACGAGCGAAGGACTCGACGCCGCCCGCGTCATCCGCGCGGAGTTTCCGCAGATCGCGATCGTGATTCTCTCTGCGCACGTCGATGTCGATCGAGCGACCGACCTGCTTTCGAGTGGTGAGCGCAGCGGCTATCTGCTGAAGAGCCGCGTCACGGACGTGGATGAGTTCATCGAGGCGCTCGACCGGATCGTGAAAGGAGCATCGGTCGTCGATCCCGCGCTCGTCCAGCAACTGGTCGCCGCCCGCCGCGTCAAAGACCCGCTGGACGTCCTCTCGCCGCGCGAGCGCGAAGTGCTCGCGCTCATGGCCGAAGGGCGGTCGAACGCGGGGATCGCGCATCGTCTGTGGATCACCGAGGGAACGGTCCAGAAACACGTGCATGGCATCCTCATGAAGCTGCGTCTCCCGTCGACGGAGGACGACCAGCGGCGCGTGCTCGCTGTGATCACCTACCTCGACGCCCGGTAGCGCGCTCAACGCGAACCACCGTTGACGATCCCTTGAATTGCGCTCGCTGACAACTCTGGCTTCGGGATGAAGCCGGCTGCGGGGGAGCTGACGATCATGTCTCCGAAGTCGGCCTCGGAATGCGTCGAGATCAAGATCACCGTCGCGTCGCTTTTGTCGTCCCCGACAATGCTCCGCGCGAGCGCGAAGCCACTCTCCTCTCCAAGAGAAATGTCGACCAGGACGACGTCCGGCCGGAGCGTCTCCACGGCGCGCAGCGCCGCGACACCGTTCGACGCGATGCCCGCGACATCCAAGCCATCTCGGTCGAGGAGTACGCGCGCCGCGCGGAGGAACAAGTGGTTGTCATCGACGATCAGGCAGCGAATCGGCATTCGTTGAGCATCACGGCTAGTCGTAATTCGGGACGAGAGCGGCGGCGACGCAGAAAGCCTGCGCCGCAGCCGCTTACCGATCATCTGACCTCGAGCGTGCCGTGCGTGTCGTTCGGCCGTGGAGAGAGCCGCCGGGCCGCGGCTCTCTCCACGGGATGTGCGCTAGTAGCCGTTGCCGCCGGAGTTTCCGGTGGGGGGCGCGCTCTTCACGATCGAGGCGCCGGCGGGCGAGACCGCGTACCACGGGGCTCCGAAGGCATTGACCCCTTCACCGCTCGTCTGGCCCTTCTTCGTGTCCTTGACGAAGGTGTAGAGCGGGTGATGGTTGTAGGTCACCTGCAGCCGGCCGTCGGCGCGCTTCGTCGTTCCGAGCAGGGATGCTTTCGTGCCCGCTCCCGCACCCGGCTTCGCCGAGGCGATCAGCGGCGGCCAGGACGTCGCACACATGCCGGTGCAGGCGCTCTTGCCGTTCTTGTCCTTCGCGAACAGGTAGAGCGTGTGTCCGGATGCGGTGACGACGGCCTGCCCGAGGCCGGTCGATGCCGTCGAGACGATGGGCCCTGCCGCGGGCGCGCTGTTGGCCGCCCCGGGCAGGGCAGAGAACACACTGAGCAGCGCGAGTGCGGCCGCTGTTGCGACGAGCCACTGGGTGCGCAGTGACGTGCGGGCGACAGAGTGGTCGTGGTTGTGCATAGCAACTCCTCCTTGGTGGACATCTCTTCCTGACCAGGTTGCCCGCGCTGCTCCGGCTCGGCATCACCGCCGAAGCCCAACCTCACTGCCACCTAGCACCCATTCAGGCCGAGTTACCGCGCGCTATGAGCACGGGACGTGCGAGCGCTCGCTTCCCGTAAGTGTCCGCTCCATCGCATTAGCGGTGTTGTCTGACGTGGGCTCGATCGAGCCCACCCGAGGACCGCTTTGCTCGGGCCCGTAGCGGCCTCTTCAGTACGTCAGGACGATCACGGCGATACCACCGGCGAAGACGAGCACCGACGACCCCAAGAACAAAAGCGGACTCTGCGGCAGAGCAGGGTTCCGGCCCCAGAACTGCCCGAACGCGCCCGAGCGCCCCTCGACGGCCATGCGGCTCGGGCTGCCTGACTGGCCGGTGACCAGCGCGATCAGTGCGCCCACGACGCACATCCCCCAACCCGCCCCCTGCGCAGCTCCACCCAAGTGTGCGAAGTGCGCGACGAAGAACCCCACGAGTGCAGAGAGCGCGGCCACGAGGATCGCGACCATCACGACCCGCCGAAAGACAGCGGCAAGAGTCTCCACGGGACTCAACGCTACTCCGCACCCAGGACAAGAGGAAGCCTCGATTGACTGGGTTCACGGGGCATTCCCGTCCCGAAAGTCGATCCCACGGCACAAGAGGCAGGTCGTCCGGACATACCGGAAGAGGACGAAGGAGCACCTTCCGAAGAATGTCCTCGCGCTCGACGTAGATGACTCCGAAAGCGCAGAGGCGAAGGCCCCGCGCGTGCGTCAAAAGGAATGGACGAAGTCTCCAGACATTCCGCCTCGCGACTAGGTCGTCCGTCAAAAAGGAGTCGGCGTCGAGCCGATACGGCCGCAGAGCGGCGAGCAGGACGGCACGCAACTCCGATTCCTAACGCAAGCGCCTTCAGCGGGACCATTCCCGCGCGCGTCGTCGTTCGCGACTGCCGGGCAAAACGTGCGACTAGCTCTTCGACGCCTTGAGCGAGAAGAGGAACGGAAGGTTGTCGCGTCCCGCGACGTGCCACCAGCCGTCGTCGCGTTTCACCATCGAGGGCAGCCACTGGAACACGCAGAACGGGAACTCGTGGAGGAACTCGACCCGGAGCCCGTTGCTCGTCAGTGCGTTGATGACGTCCGAGAGTGGGTGCTGCCACTCGAATGAGGTCTTGTTCTGAAGGGTCGCGCTGCGGTCCGCGTACGAGCCATCGCTTGTCAACTCGGTCGGGCCGGTATTGAAGTAGGGCTCGCTCGCCACGAGCTCGCCGTCGCGGTCACTGAAGAGAGCGCCGACGGGATGCTGTTCGACGATGTAGAAGCAACCGCCTGGCGCGAGGAAGTGGTTGATGACCTTGCCCCACTCTGCAAGGTCAGGGAGCCAGCACAACACGCCATAGGAGGTGAAGACGATGTCGAACTCACCTTCGAGGTTCTGTGGGAGGTCGTAGACGTTTGAGCACACGAACTCAGCTCGGACATCTAGCTCGTCGCTGAGTTGCTGCGCGAGACCGATCGCTTCAGAAGAGAAGTCAGCACCGACGACGCTCGCGCCACGTTTTGCCCATGAGATCGTGTCCATCCCGAAATGGCACTGAAGGTGCAGGAGACGCTTGCCTTGCACGTCGCCGAGTTCTT
>JAOPYX010000152.1 GCA_025964535.1 Actinomycetes bacterium
GGTTCTCGACGTGATGCTGCGCGAGCTCCGAGATGTGCACGAGGCCCTCGACGCCCGGGAGGATCTCGACGAACGCGCCGAAGGTGACGACCTTCGTCACCTTGCCGGCGACGACGTCGCCCTCCTGATAGCTCTCGAGCACCTGCTGCCACGGATCCGACTGGGTCTGCTTGAGACCGAGGGAGATCCGCTGGCGATCGCGATCGATGTCGAGCACCTTGACGTTGACCTTCTGCCCGATCTCGAGCACTTCCGACGGATGGTTGACGTGGCTCCACGAGAGCTCCGAGATGTGGATCAGCCCGTCCATGCCGTCGAGGTCGACGAAAGCGCCGAAGTCGACGATGTTCGAGATGGTGCCCTCGACGACGTCGCCCGGGTTGAGCCGGTCGAGGATCGCCTGCCGCATCTCCTTGCGCTCGTCCTCGAGGACTGCGCGACGCGAGAGCACGACGTTGTTGCGTGACCGGTTGAGCTCTATCACCTTGGAGCGAAGCTCCTGTCCGAGGAACTCGTCGAGATCCTGGACGCGGCGGATGTCGACCAGCGACGCGGGCAGGAAGCCGCGCACGCCGAGGTCGAGGATCAGGCCGCCCTTGACGACCTCGATGACGCGCCCGACGACGGGCTCGCCCTGCTCGTGCGCCTGCTCGATCGCCTTCCAGGCGATCTCGAAGCGCGCGCGCTTCTTCGAGAGGATCAGCCGGCCGTCGGCATCCTCTTTGGTCATCACGAGGGCGGCGATCTCGTCGCCGAGTGAAACCTCGTCCGCCGGGTTGACCGAGCGGCGGATGGAAAGCTCGCTGACGGGGATGACGCCTTCCGACTTGTAGCCGATGTCGACGAGCACCTCGTCCTTGTCCACGCGCACCACGGTGCCGTGGACGACTTCCCCCTCGTTGATGGTCGGGAAGGTCGATTCGTAGTCCGGAATCAGCTCTCCGTCGGGACCGGTGGTCCAGACGCCTTCCTCGAGCCTTGGATCGCTGAGGGGTTCAGTCATGGGTTCGTTGATCGTTTCGTTTGCCATATAGGTCGGCCAGTATAAGCCTAAGCACTCAGACTCCCGGTGCGCGACGAAGTTGGCGGCAATTACTCGGCTTTACGTTCCTGCCGAGCCGCCGGTTTGGGAGGCGATTCCCCGCGCGTACCTCGACTTTTGTCGGCGCGCCGTGCCGCTCGCAAAAGGTCGGCCAGGCGACCGCCCCCTGGGTACCCTGACCCGATGGACGAGCGGTATCCCATCGGCGAGACGACCTCGGTGTCGGTCGCCGTGCTGCGGCACGAGCGCCACGACGCCGGATATCCGATGTGGTCGGCGTCGATCGGGCTGCGCGGCGGCGAGGCGACGATCAGCGTCCCGGGGCACTACCCGGCCGTGCTCGCGCAGCGGCTTCGAGCCGCCGACGCGCAATTCGCGCACGGCATGCGGCTCGGTCGCGACGAGTACCTCGACCTCACCGCGCTCGTCCGCGACGGCGAGGAGACGCTTGCCCTCTCGTCGACCGCACGCTCTCCGGTGCGCGTGACCGTCGAGGTGCCACGGACGGAGCTCGAGCCGCTCTCGCAGCTGCTCGACGGTGCGCAGCAGCTGATCGAAGAGCTGCGGCAGGGCCTCGGGCTCGTGCCCGACTCCCTGCCCGACGTCCTCTAGCCCGCCCTAGTCCTTTGCCTCGCGCCAGTTGTCGCCGGCGCCGACATCGACGGCGAGCGGCGGATCGAGGGGATACGCGCTGCACATCTCCGCGCGCACGAGCTCCTTCACCGTCGACACCTCGGCGTCGGGAGCCTCGACGAGCAGCTCGTCGTGCACCTGCAGCACGAGCCGCGACGCCCGGCCCTCGTCGCGTAGCCGCCGGTGGATGTTCACCATCGCGACCTTGATCACGTCGGCCGCGGTGCCTTGCATCACCGAGTTGACCGCGAGCCGCTCGCCGAGCCCCCGCGTCTGACGATTTTGCGCCCGGATCTCGGGAACCGGACGCCGCCGGCCGAGCAGCGTCGTGACGTAGCCGTCGCGCTCGGCCTGCTCGATCGTGCGCTGGATGAAGTCCTGCACCATCGGGAAGCGCGCGAGATAGGTGTCGATGTACTCCTGCGCCTGCTCGCGCGGGATCTCGAGATTCTCCGACAGCCCGAACGCGGAGATGCCGTAGATGATTCCGAAGTTCACCATCTTCGCGATGTTGCGCTCGTCCTTCGTCAGCGTCGCCTGATCCTTGCCGAGCACCTCGGCAGCGGTCGCAGAGTGGATGTCGTCGCCGCGCGCGAAGGCCTCGCGCAGGCGAGGCTCGCCGGATACGTGCGCGAGGATGCGCAGCTCGACCTGCGAGTAGTCGGCCGACACGAGGCGGTGGCCGGTCTCCGCGACGAACGCGCTACGGATCTCGCGCCCGAGCTCGGTGCGAATCGGAATCGCCTGGAGGTTCGGGTTCGTCGTCGAGAGACGCCCGGTCGCGGCGACGGCCTGGTTGAACGTGGTGTGCAGACGCGCGTCCTCACCGAGCAGGGTCGGCAGCGGCACGAGATACGTGTTCATCAGCTTGCTCAGCTCGCGCCACTCCTCGATCACGGCAACGATCGGATGGTCGTCGCGGATCGTGCGAAGCACACGCGTGTCGGTGGAGTAGCCGGTCTTCCCCTTGCGCCCCGGCCTGAGCTCGAGCTTCTCGAAGAGGATGCGCGCGAGCTGCTGCGTCGAGCCGAGCATGAACTCCTCTCCCGCGAGCTCGTAGGCATTCGCCTCGAGCTCCTCGACGCGATCCGCGAGACGCGCGGTGATCTCCCCCATGCGGTACGTATCGATCTTGATGCCCGCGTCCTCCATCGCCGCGAGCACCGCCGTCAGTGGCAGCTCGATGCCGTCGTAGAGCTCCTCGCTGCCGCGCTCGCGCAGCCGCGTGCGGATCGGGCCGGCGAGCCGCCGCGGGACCTCCGCCGCGCGCACGAGCGCCGCGGTCTCCTCCTCCGGCTCCGGTTCCGGCAGCGCTTCGACGCCGTACTCCGCCGCGAGGTCGTCGAGCTCGTACGCGGGACGGCCCGGTTCGATCAGGTACGCGGCGATCATCGTGTCCTCCGCGGGAAGCATCGTGAGGCGCGGAAGCGACTTGTAGTCGTGCGCGACGATCTGCGCGTCGCGGAGCCTCGTCGCAAGCTCCGGCCGCCAGTCCCCGACGATGACGCCGTCGTCCTGAGCGAGCGCGAAGCGGTCACCGTCGATTGCGAGACCGACGCGTCCGACGAGTTGCTCGGGAAGCTCGCCCTCGCGCCACGGCACGGCGGTGCCTGCGACGATGCGCTCGAGCGCGGGGACCGCGTCGTCGAGCTCGTCGACGCGGTTCAGCAGGTTGCGGAACTCGAAGCGCCTGAACATCTCGCGAAGCTCCGACCGGTCGGGCGGCGAGAGGACGAGCTGCGCGGGGTCGCAGTCGAGCTCGAGGTCGCGGCGCATCGTCGCGAGCTCCTTCGACATGCGCGCCTGACCGGCGTGCTCGATGACGTTCTTCTTACGCGCCGGCGACAGCTCGTCGGCGTGCTCGATCACGCTCTCGAGCGAGCCGTACTGCGCGATCAGCTGGCCGGCGGTCTTGTCGCCGATACCCGGGATGCCGGGGATGTTGTCGGAGCTGTCGCCCTTGAGGCCGATGAAGTCGGGAATCTGCTCGGGACGAATCCCGTAGCG
>JAOPYX010000228.1 GCA_025964535.1 Actinomycetes bacterium
GGACCTACAACCTGGTCACGCCCGCCGCGCCGGCGATCGCGTCCGGATCGCGGTTCGGGGCGACGTGCAGCGCGCGCGGCCGCCAGATCGCGCAGGCGCGCGTGACGTTGGACGGACTGAGCGCGAATGGGTCGCTCCACACCGATCCGCCGATCGTCAACGTGCGCCACTTCCCGCGGCTGGCCGCCGGGCGCCACGAGGACCCGCAGGTCCACGAGCTGGTCCGCTCTCGCTCGCGGGATCGCAGCGTCTCGGAGGTCTGGGACGGCCCGGCCGAGCTGGAGCTGTTCGCGGCGCCGGGGGAGGAGCACACCCTGCTGAGCCCGGTCGGGGTCTGCCGGGGCTACCGCTTCACCTTCGGCTACACCGTCGATGACCTCGAGACGGTCAAGGAGATGGGGGCATGAGCGCCACCGCGGAGGCGACCGCCGCCGTCGCGGGCGTCGAGGTCCCGACCGACCACTACATCAACGGTGAGCGCGTCGGCAGCACCCGCACCTTCACCACCATCTCGCCGATCGACGAGTCGGTCCTGGCCGAGGTCGCGCGGGCAGGGGAGGCGGAGGTCGACCGCGCTGTGCGCGCCGCCCACGACGCCTTCCCGGACTGGACGGCCCTGGGGGCGGCGGGCCGCGCCGAGCACCTGCACCGCCTCGCCGACCTGATCGACGCGAACGTCGAGCGCCTGGCGGCGGTGGAGTGCGCCGACACGGCGATGCTCCTGCGCTCGCTGCGCGCGCGGGTCATCGCCCGAGGCGCGCTCAACTACCGCAACTACGCCGACCTAGCCGTCGCCTACGAGGAGCGCGACTGGCACTCCAAGGGCACGTGGAACCGCGTGCAGCGGCTGCCCGCCGGTCCGGCCGCCGTGATCACGCCGTGGAACGCGCCGTTCATGTTGTCGACGTGGAAGACCGCGCCGGCGCTGGCCGCGGGCTGCACGGTGGTGCTCAAGCCGGCCGAGTGGTCGCCGCTGAGCTGCTCGCTGCTGGCGTCGCTGGCCGACGAGGCGGGCATCCCGCCGGGCGTCTTGAACGTCGTGCAGGGCATCGGCGAGGAGGCCGGCGCCACGCTCGTCGCCCACCCGCTCATTCGCCGCGTGTCGTTCACCGGCTCGACGGAGACCGCCCGCTTCATCGGCGCGGCCGCGGCGCGCAACGTCGTGCCGTTCACCGCCGAGCTCGGCGGCAAGAACCCGTTCATCGTCTTCGCTGACGCCGACCTCGACGCGGCGGCCGCGAAGGCGGCCGGCCAGTACGACGACGCCGGTCAGGTCTGCCTGTCGGGCACACGGCTGCTGATCGAGGAGCCGGTGCTCGAGGAGTTCCTGACGAAGTTCCACGCGGCGACCGACGCCCACGTGCTCGGCGATCCATGCGACGACGCGACGACCGTGTCGCCGTTGATCCACGCCGACCACCTCGCACGGGTCGAGGGCTTCGTGGAGCGCGCCCGCGCGGCCGGCCAGCGCGTCGTCCGCGGCGGGAGGCGGGCCGGTGGCCTCTTCTACGAGCCGACGCTGATCGAGCCCACCGGCAACGACGCCGAGATCGTGCAGAACGAGGTCTTCGGCCCGGTGCTGACCTACCAGACGTTCCGTACCGAGGAGCAGGCCGTCGCGCTGGCCAACTCCACCAAGTACGGGCTCTCGGCCATCATCTACACGTCGTCGATGGGCCGGGCCGATCGCGTGGGCCGCGCGGTCCGCAGCGGCGTCGCGTGGGTCAACACGTTCCTCGTGCGCGACCTCACGGCGCCGTTCGGCGGCGTCGGCCAGAGCGGCATCGGGCGCGAAGGCGGCGACTACGCGCTCGACTTCTACTCCGACCTCAAGACGCTGCAGATCCTGGACGGCTCGGTGCGATGAGCCACGGGTGGGTCGACGACGCGGTCGCGGCGCAGGCGCCGTGGATGGACCAGCTGCTCGCCGAGCTCGTCGAGGCGCCGACGCTGCTCGGGCGCGAGGAGCCGGGGCAGGCGATCATGGCCCGCGCGTTCGCAGACTGCGGCCTCGAGCCCGCCGACGTCCCGATGGACGCGGGCGCGATCCGCGCCGACCCGCACCACTCGCCGTTCTCGTGGAGCGTCGCGGGCAAGCGCAACGTCGTGGCGACGTGGGCAGCCGACCCCGCAGGCCCGCCCGGGCGCTCGCTGATCCTCAACGGCCACGTCGACGTCGTCCCGCCGTCGTCCGTGGCGCTGTGGACCGCGCCCCCGTTCACCGCTCGCCGTGAGGGCGACTGGCTCTACGGTCGCGGCGGCGGCGACATGAAGGCCGGACTCGTCGCGATGACCGGGACGGTGCGCGCGCTTCGGGCACAAGGCGTGCGACTGCGCGGCGACGTGCACCTGCAGTCGGTCGTCGAGGAGGAGTGCACGGGCAACGGCACGCTGCAGTGCCTGCTCGCCGGCGCCCACGCCGACGCCGCGATCCTCACCGAGCCTCACCACGACCACTTCACGGTCGCGCAAGTCGGGGTCCTGTGGTTCCACGTCGACGTGCGCGGCGTCCCGGCCCACGCGGCGCGCGCGTCGTCGCTCCGCCACAGCGCGCTCGACGCCGCCCAGCGCGTCCTCGCGGAGCTGAGCGAGCTAGAGGCCGAGCTGAACGCCGAACGTGGCGAGCACGAGTACTACAAGAACGTCGATCACCCGATCAACCTGAACCCCGGGATCGTCGCGGGCGGCGACTGGACCTCGACCGTCCCCGCCGAGTGCACGCTCTCCTGCCGCCTGGCCCTCTACCCCGGCCAGGCCCCGGCGGACCTTCGCCGCCGCGTCGAGGCCGCCGTGGCCCGCGCAGCCGCCGCCGACCCGTTCCTCGCCGAGCATCCGCCGTCCGTCCGCTACGACGGCTTCAGCTGCGAGGGCTCGATCGTCGCCGAGGACGAGCCGGTCATTGTCGCCCTCGCCGACGCCTACGCCGCGGTGCACGGGATGCCGCCGGCGCTCCGCGCGACCACGGCCACCACGGATGCGCGCCACTTCGTGCGCCACGGCATCCCGGCCATCTGCTTCGGACCAGAGGCCGAGGCCATCCACGGCATCGACGAGCGGGTGTCGCTGCCATCGATGCGCGAGGTCGCGCGCGTGCTCGCGCGCTTCATCCTGTCGTGGTGCGGGGAGTCAAACGACGGGCCGCCGGCGACAGCGGCCCACAGAGGAGAGAGCAGTCATGTCCAGCGCTAAGCAGAGAGTGGCCATCCGGGTCGTCCACCGCCGTGCAGACCCCGATCACCGTCGCGCCACTTCACGCCCGGTCGCCGACCCTACGCCCGAGGGTGCCGGACGACCCAGCGGCCGTTCTGGATGACGCCGGTCACGACGTCATCGCGATCGAAGCACAGGCAGTCGCTCGGATCCTCGTCGAGGAGGGCGAGGTCGGCGATCATTCCGGGCTCGATCGCTCCGCGCGTGTCGTCGATGCCGAGCAGCCGTGCCCCCTCGATCGTGGCGGCGCGCAGGCAGTCGTGTGCCGGAAGGCCGCCTCGGCGCAGTGCGGCGATCTCTGCCAGATTGCGACCATGGGCACTGTGCTCCGCGGCGTCGCTGCCCAGTGCCACGGCCACGCCGGCCGACGACGCGATCGGCAGGACCTCCGCGAGACGCGGCGCAATCGCGAGCGTCTTCGCTCGATGGCTGTCGGGCATTTGCCCTTCGCGCGCCGACTGGACGGCGCCCTCGAGCACCGACATGGTCGGAACGAGGAACGTGCCCTGACGTGCCATCCGCCGGGCCTGTCGCTCGGTGAGAAGCGTGCCGTGTTCGATCGACGCAACCCCGGCGGCGAGGGCGTTGTCGAGCCCCTCGCCGCCGTAGGCGTGGACCATCACGCGGCGCCCTCGGACGGCGGCCTCCACGACAGCGGTGCTGAGCTCCGCCTCGCTCAGCTCCGGCGCCAGCGGGTCGTCGAAGTCTGAGGCGATTTCGCCGGTGGCGCAGAGCTTGATCCACTCGCCGCCTGCGCGAAGCACCTGTCGAACGACACGTCGCACGTCGTCGACGCTGTCCACGAGATGGCCGGGTCCGCCGGGCGGCGGGATTCGTCCATCGGCTGCCAGCTCGAGATCGAGCTCAGGGAGGTGGCCGTCGGCGTGGCCGCCGGTTCGCGAGATCATGACGACGGAGATCTGCAGGCTCGGTCCCTCGGCGAGCCCCCGTACCAGACCCGCGCGAAGCCCAGCGTCCGCGCCTCCGGCATCCCGCGCGAAGGTGACGCCCGCCCGAACCGTGCGGCGGGCAGCGTCTGCTGCCTGCAGCGTGCGAACGCTGGCCGGCGTGGCGAGGATCTCGACTACGTCGGTCGACGACACAGCGAGGTGGGTGTGGCAGTCGACGACGCCGGCCATCGCGAAGACGCCGGCCATGTCGACATCGCGGGAGCCATCGCCGGCGACGCGCGGACCGACGGCCGTGATGCGACCCTCCTGAAGACGCACATCGACTGGGCCGTCGACGTGTCCGGTTCGGCCGACGACGTGCAGATCGCGAAGGACGACGGGAGGTGTCGCGGTCACGGTCGGATCGTGCCTGCTCATGCCGCCGTCCGCCGCGCGCATCCCTGGCGCTCACGGCCAGAGACCTTCTATGGCGCGGGACGCTCGACGGTCTCTGCCGACTGCAGGTCGTGCACCTCGAGATCCGGCGCGGGATCAACGGCGGCGGACACGCGCGAAAGGACTTCGAGCATGGCCTTGACGGCCGGCGACCGCGCTCCTCCCGTGCGAAACACCGCGAAGATCCGGCGCTTGGGCGCCGGCTGGGCCATAGGTCGCACCTCGATGCCGGGGTGGATGGTCCGCATCGACAGCCTCGGCAGGAACGCCACGCCGACCCCGCCGGCGACCAGCGCCTGCGCGACGTGGTAGTCGTCGGTCTCGAACGAGATCCGAGGCTCGAAGCCGGCACTTCGGCACACGTTGACGGTGAACTCATGCACGGACGAGCTCGAGGTCGAGCCGACCCACGACTCGTCGGAGAGCTGCTCGAGGTCGATCGCCTCATCCGCGGCCGCCGGGTGGTCGGCCGGCACCATGATGTCCATCGGGTCTTCGAGCAGCTGGACCTGCTCGAGGGACTCGAAGCGAAGCGCGCGGACCGTGTCGTACTCGAACGTGAGCGCGAGGTCGAAGCCCCCTCCCACAAGCTGCGGCAGGTACTCCTCGGGCTCGCCTTCGGTCAGCGTGAGCTCGACCTCCGGGTAGAGCTTGTGGAACAGGCGCACGGCGTCTGCCATCACGGTTTCCGCGGCGGTGCGGAACGTCGCAAGACGCAATCGCCCTCCCTCCAGACCGGCGATGGCGCGGATCTCCGTCTCCGCGTCCTCGAGGCGTTGGAGGATGATGGCCGTGTGCTCGACCAGCGCCCTGCCCGCGTCCGTCAGCGTGACCGAGCGCGGGCCCCGCTCGACGAGGGCGACTCCGGCCTCACGCTCCAGCGTCGCGATCTGCTGTGAGATCGCCGAGGGCGTGTAGTTCAGCGCATCGGCCGCGGCGCTCATGGATCCTTGCTCAGCGACCTCCAGTAAAAGGCGCATCCGGCGCACGTCCAGCATTCGTGACCCAGCCTACCAACGGCATTTCCCGGAGGGCAATCGACAGCGGGTCCAACTTCACGCCGCTGCGTGCTCGTCGATGAGCGCGCCGGGGAAGTGGCACGCCGCGACGTGGCGTGGCTCATGCTCCTCCAACGGGGGGCGCGTGGTGGCGCAGAGCTTGCGATGGCGCCCGACCGGACAGCGAGGCTGGAGTGGGCAGCCCGTCAGCGGTGAGGGCATGTCGGCGTCATCGCGCACGATGGTGCGACGCTGTCGCGAGCGGCGGCTCGGGTCTGGAACTGGAGCTGCCTCGAAAAGTCCGACGGTGTACGGATGCAGAGGTCGCGAGAACAGCTGCTCACGCGACGCCGACTCGACTTGATGGCCGAGGTACAGCACGGCGACGCGGTCGCAGAAGTACTCCGCGACGGCGAGGTCATGGCCGATGAACACGTACGTCAATCCCAGCTCCCGCTGGAGGTCGCGGAGGAGGTTGAGCACCTGCGCCTGAACCGAGACGTCGAGCGCCGAGATGGGCTCGTCGAGGACGACCACTTCGGGTCGCAGCACCAGGGCGCGGGCGATGCCGACTCGCTGACGCTGCCCTCCGCTGAACTCGTGAGGGCGTCGGTCCATCATCTCGTTCGTGAGCCCGACGAGCTCCAGCGTCTCCCGGCCGCGCCGTCGGCGCTCATTGCGATCGCCTACGCCGTGGATCTCGAGCGGTTCGGCCAGGAGCTCGCCCACGTTCATCCTGGGATCGAGCGCGCCGCTGGCGTCCTGGAAGACGAACTGCAGCCGCCGGCGAAGGCGCCGCATGCGCTTGGCGTCCAGCGCACGCAAGTCGATGCCATCGAACGTGATCCTCCCGGCCGTGGGCTCGATCAGGCGCAGCACGCAACGAGCGAGGGTCGACTTGCCAGAGCCTGACTCTCCGACGAGCCCGAAGGTCTCGCCGCGCCGGACCTCGAAGCTGACGTCATCCAAGGCACGCACGACCTCGGCCCGTCGGCCGAAGGACGCGTTCGTGTGGAACTCCTTGGTCAGGTGCTCGACCGAGAGCAGGGCCCCGCTCATGTCCGCGCCTCCGACGGGTGGTGACAGGCGACGCGGCCTTCTTCGCGCACGGCGGCCAGAGGCGGGTCGATCGCCGCGCAGTCGGCGAGGGAACGACCGACGTGGCAACGAGCACGGAACGCGCATCCGGTCGGGAGGGCGACGAGATCAGGGGGACTGCCGGGGATCGACGGCAGCGGCCCGGTCTCGAGCCGATCCGAGCGGAGCATCGCCGCCAGCAGTGCCTGGGCGTACGGGTGCTGCGGCGCCGCGAAGAGCCGTTCGGTCGACGTCTGCTCCACGAGCCGTCCGGCGTACATCACGGCGATCGTGTCGCAGAACTCGGCTACCAGAGCGAGGTTGTGCGTGATCAGGATGACCGCCGTTCGTCGTTCGGCTACGAGGCGGTCGAGGAGTCCCAGTACTTGAGCCTGGGTCGTCACGTCCAGGGCGGTGGTGGGCTCGTCGGCGATCAGGACGTCGGGCTCGTTCGCGAGCGCCATCGCGATGACGACACGCTGACGCATGCCGCCCGAGTACTCATGTGGGTAGGAGTCCACGCGCTGCGCCGCCTTCGGCACTTCGACTTCCCGCAGCAGCTCGATCGCGCGACGGCGAGCGGCCTTGCGCGAGAGGGCGCCACCGTGCAGGCGAAGCGCCTCCCCGAGCTGGCTTCCGATCGTCTTCACCGGGTCCAACGCCTGCATCGCGTCTTGGTAGATCAGCGCGATGCGCCGCCCGCGGATGCGTTGCATGGCGCGGTCAGGAAGATGCTCGATGTTCTGCCCGGCCAACCTGACCGTTCCCGCCACCACCTTCCCCGGCGGCTCGATGAGACCGAGGATGCTGAGCGCAAGCGCCGACTTGCCGCTGCCGGACTCTCCGACGATGGCCAGCCGCTCGCCGGGATCGAGCGCGAAGCCGACGCCGCGAACGGCCTCGACGGTGCCACGCTTGGTCACGAAGTGGGTCTGAAGCCCGTCAACGGCGAGCACCGGCCCGAGGTCAGGCCTCTCGCAACGAGCGTCCTCGACCCGCGTGCTCGCCGTCACTGCGCGCGCCCCAGGCGAATCCGCGGATCGAGGATGCCGTACAAGCCATCGATGACAAGGTTCACGACCACGTACGCCACGGCCGAGAGCAGGATGAAGGCTTGCACCACGCTGTAGTCGAGGCGCTGGATCGACTGCACGACGAACTGGCCCAGCCCCGGCCAGTCGAAGACCGTCTCGACCAGAACGCTGCCGCCCAGGAGGTCGGCGAACACCAGAGCGCTCGCGGTGAGCGTCGGAAGGAACGAGTTCGGCAGGGCATGCCGCGAGAACGCCGCCCAGCGACTCATCCCCTTGCCGCGGACGACGAGCAGGAACGGCTCGCGACCCATCTCGAGAAGGCTGCTGCGCAGCAGGCGGAAGAGGAAGCCGAACGAGAAGAAGCTGAGGCAGAACGACGGTAGGGCGAGATGCCACAGCGCGTCAAAGAACGTCGCCGGCTGCAGGGCCAGCAGTGTGTCGATGGTGTACAGGCCGCTCACGCTCGCCGGAGGGTTGATCGATGGGCTGATGCGACCTTCCGGGCCCGGGAACACTCCGAGCGTGTGCGAGAACACGAGCAGCAGAAGGAGCCCCAGCCAGAACTGCGGCAGCCCGAGTCCGGCGAAGGCGACGCCTCGGGCGATCCGGTCGAGCAGCGGTCGTGAGCGGTAGGTCACCAGCAACGCGAGCACGACGGCCGCGCTGAAGGCCCATGCGAACGAGATCAACGCGAGCTCCACCGTGGCGCCTGCGCGCGAGAGGATGATCGACCGGACGCTCGCTCCTGCGGTGAACGAGTATCCCCAGTCGCCCTGGACGAACGCCGAGATGTAGTGCCAGTACTGCTCTGGCAGCGACTGCGCGAGGCCCAAGCTGCGGCTGAGCGCGCGGACCTGATCTGCATCGGCATGCGGCCCGAGGATCAGACGGGCCGGGTCGCTCGGCACCGCGCGCAGGACCACGAACGAGATGATCGACGCGCCGAGGACCGCGCTGAGCGCCCCCGCGAGACGCATCGCGAAGAACCGCAAGCTCGAGCGCATCAGCGCGCGTACCCCCCGCGAGGATCGAGGACGTCGCGGACCCTGTCGGCGAGGAGATTGGCGGCGACCACCAGCAGCATGAGACCCAGGCCGGGGCAGACTGAGATCCACCATTGGCCGGTCAGGGTGTAGGGAAGGCCGTCGGTGATCATCGCTCCCCACTCCGGTGTCGGGATCTGCGCGCCGACGCCGATGAACCCGAGGGCGGCCAACGCGACGATCGAGTAGCCGAACGCGCCGGCCGCCTGCACGAGCAGTGTCGGCATCACGTGCGGTACCACGTGGCGTCGCGCGATCCGTCCTGGGGCGGCGCCGACGGCGCGCGCTGCCTCGATGAACGGAAGCTGTGAGACGCGCAGGACCTCGCTGCGGATGAGCCGCGCGTACCAGGGGATGGTGGACAACACGAGACCGGCGCACGCGCTGACGATGCCGACGCCGAGGCCGATCGTGATCGCCATGGCGAGGATCAACGCGGGAAACGCCAGCAGGGCGTCCATCACGCGCATCGCCACGCTGTCGACAATCCCGCGTGCCAGGCCGGCGACGAGCCCGAGGGCGCCGCCGAGCAGCGCGCCGACGAAAACCACGGTGGCGCCGGCCGAGATGGAGATTCCGGCCCCGCGGATGAACCGCGCGAAGATGTCTCGTCCGTTGCTGTCCGTGCCCATGGGATGGGCCGTTGACGGCGCGGCGAGCGAGTCAGCGAGGTAGGTCGCTGTGGGCGAATGGCGCCAAAGCGTTGGGCCGAGAACGGCCATGATCACCAGCGCGCCCAGGATGGAGAGGGCCGCGGCGATCTGGCGATCGGTCCGGAGCAGACGTCGAGGCCACGCGCGCCCGCGGCCGTCACCGACGCGGGGGGCTCGAGCCTCGTCTCGAGGCTCCTGGGACCCAGGGCGTTGCGGGGCATCGGGCAGCGCACCGCTCATCGCCCGATGATCCCAGCGGTCGCCGCGCCCGACCACCGACGTTCCTAACGGTGAGGGCCAGCTCGGCTTACCCACCGAAGCCGAAGCAGAGCTTGCCCTCTCTATGAGCAAATCCATCGCCCAGCCAGACACCGTCCTCTTATCGTCCCGGCGCACGACCGGCCGACTGAGGAGCGATACCCGTGAGAACATCAGCGACCAGGCTCCAGGGCGACGTGCCACGCCCGCGGCGCCGACGGGCGGCAGCCTACCGTCACGTGGTAGGGCTGCTCCTGGGCAGCACTTCGGTCGTGTTCGCCGCCGGCTGCGGCGACGCCAAGACGAGCGCCACGGCAGGGAAGAGCGCCATGATCATCAACATGGTGCGAACGCCGCATTCGTTGGATCCGGCGAACCAGTGCGATGCCGCGGACCCGCTCGCCGGCAACCTCTACAGCCGACTCGTGCAGTTCGGGACCAAGCCAGGTCCGGACGGGACGCTCCAGAGCGATCAGACCAAGCTCGAGCCCGATCTGGCCCGCTCATGGGACGTCAGCCACGATGGCCGAACGTACACCTTCCACCTCCGCTCCGGCGCCAAGTTCGGCAGCGGCCGTCCTGTTGACGCCGAGGCCGTCGTCTACAACTTCGATCGCGTTCAGAAGATGGGAGTCTGCAGTGCCTTCGCGGTCAGCACAGCCGACAACGGCAATGTGCGATCCGTGCGCGCTCTGGACCCGACGACCGTGCAGATCAAGCTTCGGCGGCCGAATTCGTCGTTGATCCGCTCGTGGGCTACGCCGTCCTTGGGGATCGTCGACCCCAGCGTCGTGGAGGCACACGGCGGAGTGGTCGCCGGCAAGCCGAACGAGTACCTCGCGACGCACGACGCGGGTTCGGGGCCCTTCATCATCAAGCGCTACCAGCCGAACCAGAGCCTCGTGCTCGTGTCCAACCCCACGTACTACGGTCCGAAGCCGAAGACCACGCAGTTGACCGTCAACTTCGTGTCGGCGGACTCGACGCTGCAGCTGCAGGCCTCCAACGGGACGGCCGACGTGACGATCGGCCTGTCCAAGCAGGGCTACAACTCCCTGCGATCCAACTCCAAGGTGCGACGCGTCGCATACACGGCGCGGACGACCGAGCAGGTCGTGCTGAACTGGGACAAGGCGCCGTTCGACCAGGTGCTCGTGCGCCGCGCCGTGGCGACCGCCGTGCCGTACGACGCGCTGATCAGCAAGGTCACGTTTGGCCTCGGCAAGGCGTTCTACGGCCCGATCCTGCCGGGGATGCCGTTCTACAACGCGCCTTTGAGCCAGCCGCTGGCCACCGACATCGCCAAGGCGAAGGACCTCATCCAGCAGTCGGGGGTCAAGACGCCGATCCCGGTCACGCTGGTCATCGATCAAGGCAATCAGGTCCACGAGCAGCTCGCGACCCTCCTCCAGGACACCTGGAACCAGATCGGCTTGAAGGTCTCGATCCGCAAGCTCGATCAGGCGGCCTACACGGACACGCTGTTCGGGAACAAGGCCCAGGCCACGCTCCGTACCGATTTCCCATTCGTAGACGATCCTGACTATTACCTCGGCTATGACCTCCAGTGCCAGAAGGGCGCCGAGAACACCGGCCACATCTGCGTGCCGTCGATCGATCGTGCGCTCCTCCGCGCGCGGCGCGCGCTGTCGGACGGCGACAAGCAGCACGCCTACGACGAGGTGACTCGCCTCTGGCGCGACAACGCCCCGAAGGTGTTCCTGTACCTGGAGCAGGACACGGTCGTGCTGTCGCGTCGCGTCGGCAGCTTCACGTTCGACCCGACGCTGAGCAGCTTCGCCCAGCTCGGAGCCAAGTGACGGCGCCTGCGTCGCGAAACGCCGGGTTCCGCGTCGGCCTGGACATCGGCGGGACGTTCACCGACTTCGCGCTGCTCGACGAGCGCACGGGCCGGCTGAGCCTGCACAAGCGGCTGACCACGCCCGAGGACCCGTCTCGGGGAGCGCTGGGAGGGTTGCAGGAGCTGCTCGATCGGGAGGGTCGCGACCTGGCCGACGGCCTCGCCGTCGTCCACGCGACCACGTTGGTGACGAACGCGGTGATCGAACGACGGGGCGCGCGCACGGGCATGCTCGTCACGCGTGGGTTCCGTGACGTCCTCGAGCTGGCGCGCGAGCAGCGGTACGACATCTACGACCTCTTCCTGGAGTTCCCGCCGCCGCTCGTCCCGCGTCCCCTTCGGCGAGAGGTCGACGAGCGGATGAGTCGTGACGGAACGCCGCTCCAGGACCTGGATGTCGAGCAGCTCCTCGAGCAAGCCGAGTACCTGGTGCGGGATGGCGTCGAGGCCATCGCGGTCTGCTTCCTGCACGCGTATCGCAACCCCGACCACGAGCAGCGAGCCGCCGCCGCTCTGCGAGACGCCTACCCGAACGTGCACGTGTGCACGTCGGCGGAGGTCGTGCCCGAGGTCGGGGAGTACGAGCGCATGAGCACCGCCGTGTGCAACGCGTACGTGCTGCCGGTCGTCGACCGGTATCTGACGCGGCTGGAGGAGGGGCTCAAGCGCCGTGGGTTCGACGGGCAGTTCCACCTCATGCACTCTGGAGGCGGACTGCTCAGCGCGACGACCGCGCGTCGCCTGCCGATCCGCCTGCTGGAGTCGGGGCCGACGGCAGGGGCGATCATGGCGGCACACGTCGGACGCATCGTCGGGGCGCCGACGCTGGTGGCCTTCGATATGGGAGGCACGACGGCGAAGATGTGCGTCATCGCGGCCGATGGTCTGACGCGTGCCCCGGAGCTGGAAGTGGCTCGCCTCGACCGCTTCAAGCGGGGATCGGGGCTCCCGATCAAGACGCAGGTCGTCGACCTCATCGAGATAGGCGCCGGCGGAGGCTCGATCGCCCAGGCGGACAGTCTCGGACTGCTCGCCGTCGGCCCGCGCAGCGCCGGCGCGTCCCCTGGGCCTGCGTGCTACGGGTTCGGGGGCACGGACGCGACGGTGACGGATGCGTGCGTCGCGCTCGGCTACGTCGACGCGGAGCGCTTCGCCGGCGGCTCGATGCCGCTCGACGCCGGCGCCGCGCTCGAGGCGATCGACCGGCTCGGCGCCACGCTCAAGATGCAGGCGAACGTCGCCGTCGGTATCCACCGGGTGGCCTGCGAGCGGATGGCCAGCGCGGCGCGCGCCCACGTCATCGAGAGCGGCCTGGATCCGCGCGCTCAGCCGCTGGTCGCCTTCGGCGGCGCCGGCCCGTTGCACGCCGTGGCAGTAGCCCGCCTTCTCGGGGCGAGCGAGGTCATCGTCCCGCCGATGTGCGGCGTGGGATCGGCCATCGGCCTGCTCGCCGCGGGCGTGAGCTTCGACTACGCCCGCTCAGCTCCTGCCTCCCTCGCCGACGTGGACTGGGACGAGGTCACCCGCAACTTCGACGAGATGGAGCACGACGCGACGGTCAACATCATCGCCGATCGACCGTTGCGGTTCGAGCGGAGCTTGGAACTGCGCCTCACCGGCCAGTCGCACGACCTGGAGGTGCCTGTTCCAGCCGGCGCTCTCAGCGTCGAGGCCGCCGACTCCGTCCAGGCGGCGTTCAGGGCCGAGTACCGGCGTCGGTACGAGACCGAGCCGCCGGCCGCGCCACCGCTGGCGATGACGTGGCGCCTGCGTGCATCCGCCCCGGAGCCGGACCTCCGCATCGTGCCGGTGGTGGGCGACGTCGCGCCGGCTCGCAGCCGTGCAGCCTGGTTCGAGGCGACGGGCTACGTGGAGTCGGCGGTCGTCCAGCGAGCCCAACTCCGCGCCGGCGACACGGTCGCCGGCCCCGCGCTCGTCGAGGAATCGGAGACGACGACTGTCGTCGGACCGAGCGACCGCTGCGTCGTGGATGCACATCTCAACCTGCGAATCGAAGTAGGCCAGCAATGAACGACATCGATCCGGTCACGCTGAAGATCATCTGGAGCCGTCTCGTGAACGTCGCCGAGGAGAGCTGGCTGACGATCTCGCGCACGGCGTTCAGCCTCATCATCAGCGAGTCCTACGACTTCGGGTGCGAGCTGCTGGACGCGGATGGCGAGTCGCTCGCCCACTCTCCGCGCTCGATGCCGGTCTTCAACATCACCTTGTCGGTCGTCGCGCGACGCATGCTGGAGGTGCATCCGCCCTCGACGCTGCGCGACGGCGACGTGTTGATTACCAACGACCCGTGGCTGTGCGCGGGGCACCTCTTCGACTTGGCGGTGGTGACGCCGGTCTTCCGCAACGGTCGCCTGGTGGCGTTCTCGGCCTCGGTCGCGCACTGCACGGACATCGGCGGCATCCGCGACTCGCTCGCAGCGAGAGAGATCTATGACGAGGGGTTCCAGATCCCACCGATGAAGCTGCACCGCGCCGGAGTGCCGAACGAGGACCTCCTCACGCTCTTGGCGGCCAACGTACGCGTGAGCAACTTCGTGCTCGGCGACGTCCAGGCGCAGGTCACCGCGAACCAGGTCGGTGCGCAGCGGCTGCTCGAGATCATGGACACCTACGGGCTCGACGATCTCGTCGAGGTCGGGCGTGAGATCCAGGGTCGCTCCGAACGCGTGATGCGCGACGCCATCGAGGCGCTGCCTGACGGCACCTATCGATACGACGTGAGCTGCGATGGCGCCGGCGAGCCGCTGGTGCTTCCCGTGGCGGTGACGGTGGCCGGCAGCACCATCCACGTCGACTGGGACGGTGCGCCACCGCAGGTCGAGCGAGGCGGCGTCAACTGCACGCTCAGCTACATCACTGCGGATTGCATGTACATCTTGAAGTGCCTGCTGACGCCCGAGACGCCATCGAACGCCGGCTGCTTCCGCCCGTTCAGCGTCGATGCCCCCGCTGGAAGCGTCCTGAACTGTGACTACCCCGCAGCGGTCAACATGAGGACGATGGTCGGCTGGTACGTGGCCCCCGCTCTGATGGGTGCGCTCGCTCAAGCTGATCCCGAGCGCGTCCAGGCCTTCACCGCCTTCCCGATGTGGGTGCTCGCCTATGGCCAGGATCCTCAGAGCGGCACGTTCAGCGATCACTTCGCGTGCGCGGGTGGCCAGGGCGCGGGCGCCAGTGCCGACGGCATGAACGCGATCCTGTTCCCGACGAGCGCCGCGAACACGGCTGTCGAGCTCTTCGAGGCCCGGACGCCGCTCGTCGTCGACTACAAGGAGCTGCGCACCGACAGCGGCGGCCGGGGACGACATCGCGGCGGGCTTGGCACGCGCTTTGCCCTGCGCGTCCTCGAGGACCACGACCGCCCGGTGCTCGTCGGCTTCACACCCAACGGAGCGCTGGTCGATCCTCCGGCCGGGCCTGAGTGCGGAGGCCGCGGGCCGCGGGTGTCCATCTCGCTGCACGACGGCGACGAGGTCGTCGCCGACTGGGCGCTGAACGGGCTTGCCGAGTTGTGCAGCACGCGGCAGCGCCTGGTCTTCGAGCTCGGCGGCGGGAGCGGCCATGGCCCCGCCGACGCGCGTCCGCTGGACGCCATCGAAGCCGACCTGGCCAATGAATACATCAGTGTCGACGGCCTGTCGGCCTACGGATGCTCGATGGAGGAGGGCCGTGTCGTGCGGAGCTCGGTGAGGATTAGCAGCGCTGAAGGTCAGACCCAGTAGGTCGAGTGGTGATCCGCGCGGCGCGCGGAGATCATGCGGCGGCGTGATGCGTCGATGAGCAACTCTCCGCGAAGCCGGCCTCCGTCGTTCGACGTGCGTCGGCTGACCGTGCTCCGTGAGGTGGCGCGCCGCGGCTCGATCGTCGCCGCCGCGGACGCACTCAACTTCAGCTCGTCGGCCGTCTCGCACCACATCCGGGCGCTCGAGGCTGAAGCCGGCGCCCCGCTCATAGAGCGCGAAAGCCGCACGCTGCTGCTCACCAACGCCGGGCAAGTGCTGGTCGACCACGCCGAGTCCGTGCTCGCGCAGCTTGCCGACGCGGAGGCCGAGATCAAAGCCATCGCTGGGCTTGGCGGTGGTCGCCTGCGGCTGGCGACCTTCCGAAGCGCCGGCGAGACGATCGTCGCGGAGGCGGTGACGTACTTCCGGCACCGCTTCCCCGATGTGCGGGTCAGCCTCCGCGAGGGCGATCCTGAGGAGTACCTATCGCTGATCAAGGGAGACCAGCTCGACATCGGGCTGACCTACGCCTACGACCGTCTCCGGCCTCCCTCCGCCGACGGGCTCGAGCAGGTCGTGCTGTTCGAGGATCCGTTCTGGGTCGCCCTTCCCAGCGACCACCGGCGTGCCGCCGACACCTGCGTACGCCTCGAGGACCTGGCGGTCGAGACGTGGATCGCCTCGACTCGGAGCTCGTCTGTGCACCGGTTCACCGAGAAGGTGTGCTCGGACGCGGGATTCGCTCCGCGCGTTCGCTTCGAGACGGACGACTACCACGTGGCTCAAGCGCTCGTCGCGACGGGGCTTGGTGTCGCGCTCTTGCCGCGCCTGGCGACGCGCGTGCGCCACCCAGACGTTGCGGTGCGCCCGCTGGGTGGTGTCCCGCTCGTTCGCCGGATCATCGCCGCGCATCGCCCCGGCGGCGACCGCGCGCCGGCGGTGGCGGCGATGATGAAGGTCTTGACGGATCTCAGCGCGGAGCTCTAGCGCTTCGCCCGCTCAGATCGCGTCGCCGACGCCCAGCAGGCGGCGCGGCAGGGAGCCAAGCCGCTCGTAGCCACCGTCGGTGACCACGATCGCGTCCTCGATCTGGAGGCCGGCCGTGCCGAGGAGGTACAGCGGCGTCTCCACGCAGCACGTCATGCCCGCCTCGACCGGCCGGTCCGAACCCGGAGCGATCAGCGGCGGCTCGTAGAGCTCGAGGCCGATGCCGTGGCCGCAGTGGCTGCGTTCGTAGTCATGCACACCTCCAGCGCGCACCGCTGCGACGGCCCGGTCAAAGAGGTCCGCGCCAGTCGCGCCGGGCCGCATCGCCTGAAGCGCCGCCTCCTCCCCGGCAACGAGTGCGTCGTGCGTCTCTTGCAGCCACGCCGGCGCGTCACCGATGACGGCGGTCCGGGCTAGGTCGGCCTGGTAGCCGTCCAGGACGCAGCCGACGTCGAAGCGCACGACATCGCCGAGCGTGAGCCGGCGTTCGGTTGGCGCCATGTCGACGAGCGCGCCGCGCTCGCCTATGCCGATGGAGCTCAGGACCGGTCGCGCGCCTTGCTCCGCCATGCCTTGGCGTGTCCAACGCAGCAGGTCCAGTTCGGTGCTGCCCACGTCTGCGCGCTCGAGCGCGTGAACGATGCCTGCTTCGGCCGCCGCGTTCACCCGTCGAAGGGCCTCGATCTCGTCGTCGTCCTTGACGGCCCTCGCGTCTCGCCACAGGCCGGCGTCGACCACCACGGTCCTCGGCGCGAGCGCCTCGCAGAGGTCTCGAATGACGGAAGGGCGACCCCCGTCGTCGAGGATGACGTGCCCGCTCGCGCCTACGGCGTCGAGCGCCGTTCGGATCGCGTCGGGAAGCGACCGCTGTGCGCCGGCCGCGGTTCTGATCGGCTCCGGCACGGCTCCGCAGAAGGTGAAGAAGCCGTGCGCGATGACATCGTCGACCGGATGCTTCTCGGCGATCCACGCCAACTCGCTGACCGGTGCGACGACGCTGGTGGCGCCGGAGGGCCCGATCGCCACCCACACGGTCCCCATTCCGTAGAGCTGGTGCGGCTCTCCGGCGAGGCCAGTCAGCCACCGGACGTTCGGCGCGTCGCAGGCCAGCGCGGAAGCTGAATCGGGAAGGCGCCCGATGATCCGTGCGATGCGGTGGTCGTAGGTGTGAGAAATCAGTTGCTCCTAGGGCGCTCGATGCCCGGGAACTTGTCCAATCCGAAGATGTCGACCTCCGCTGAGCGCTGCTGGGCGAGCATCCCGCCGTCGACCGGCAGCACGACACCCGTGATGTAGTCGGCGTCGGACGAGGCCAGGAACGCGTAGGCAGCCACGAGGTCCGCGGGCACGCCGAGCCGCGCGAGGGGGATCGACGCTCCGCGCTTGACACGTTCCGCATCGCTGCCCGAACCCGCGGGCGCGACGTCGATCGCCCCCGGCGAGACAGCGTTGACCCGGATGCCGTAGGGCGCGAGATCAAGCGCTAACGCGCGGGTCAGGGCCTCGACGCCGCCCTTGGCCGCGTCATAGGCGGCGTTGCCGCGATGCGCGCGGGTCGCGCCGCCGGACGATGATCCGACGATCGCACCGCCGCGGCGGCGAGCCATGATGCGCGCGGCGCGGTCCGCGCACAAATACATGCTCTTGAGGTTCGCCGTCAGGACGTGATCCCACCACTCCTCGTCGCCGTCGAGGAAGTGCCGCGACACATCAGTGGCGGCCGCGTTGTTGATGAGCACGTCGACATCACCCAGCTCGTCGCTGGTGACGGCGAACAGCCGATCGACCTCCTCCGCGACGGCGACGTCGGCGGGCACCGCGATGGCGGTGCCGCCAGTGCCGTTGATGCCGTCCGCGACGAACGCCGCGCGCGCGCCGTCGATGTCGTTGACGACGACCCGCGCGCCCTCACCGGCGAACCGGGCCGCAACGGCGCGGCCGATGCCGCCGCCGGCGCCGGTGACGACGACGACGCGACCATCGAACCGCCTGGGGCCGCTCGGCATGGCAGGTGCGACGTCAGGCGTGTGCTCGGGCATTGCCCATCACTCTCGCGTCGAGCTTGGCTCCTTGCCACAACGCTTGCTTGGGCCATGCGTAAGCAACTGCCCGCGGCGGGGCGGTTGACGACCTTCCTCGCCCTGAGCATCAGCAACGTGACTCGCTGGTGGGCACGCGCATCGGCCAGGATGCGGGGCGTCCAAGGCGTTGGCTCGCGGCGCCGTTCCGCACGATGAAACGAGGACGTGATGTCGGAGACGCGCGAACCGCAGGTCGGCCTGCTGGGGCTGGGATCCATCGGCCAGCACTACTGCGTCAACCTGCTCAATCGCTTTCCGTCGGTGCTCGTGTTCGACCGCGATCCAGGACGGCTTCGAGCCGGTGCGGAGATGGGGGCCGAGCGCGTCGCCAGCCTCGGGGAGCTCGGAGAGCGCTGCGACTTCGTCGTCGTCTCGCTGCCCAACCCAGCCGCGGTGCGGCAGGCTCTTGGCGGTGACCAGGGACTCCTGGCCTCCGCCCGGCGCGGCGCGATCGTCGTCGACACCAGCACGGTGTCGCCGGAGGCCAACATCGAGATGTATGAGCAGGCGCGCGCCCGAGGTGTCGGCTATCTCGATGCGCCGGTCAGCGGCGGCGAGCCGCTCGAGGCCGGGGTGGATGGCGCGAAGGCGGCCTCGGTCACCTTCATGGTGGGCGGCGACGAGCACGTCTTCGACAAGGCGACGCCGATCTTCGACGCGCTCGGCAAGTTCTGGTTCCACCTTGGTCCTGCCGGCAGCGGCAGCGTCGTCAAGCTGATCAGCAACCTGTGCTCGGGAATCCAGTTGCTCGTCGCGGCCGAGGCGTTCGCCCTTGGCGCCGCTTGCGGTTTCTCAGCGGAACGCCTGATCGAGGTGTTCGAGCGGACCGACGCGCGCAGCTACATCATGACCGACTACGTCGTGCCTCGGTTGAAGCGCGGCGACGTCGAGCCAGGCTTCTCGGTCGACCTCCAGGTCAAGGACCACCGGCTGGCCGAGGCACTGGCGCACGACCACACGGTGCCGCTGCCCTTCAATGCGCTGGCCCTGCAGACGTGGCAACGCCTTCGCGCTGACGGTCGCGGCGGGCGCGACATCGCCGACAGCTCCTACTTCATGACGCAGCAGATCAATCGTGAGCTCGGACGCGTCGGAGATCGCGCGTGAGCCCCGCCGGGCGGCTCGCCGGCGAACGGGTGATACTGACCGGCGGGGCGGGAGGGGCCGGTGCGGCCGCCGCGCGTCTGTTCGCCGCCGAAGGCGCGCGCCTGTGCATCTTCGACGTGGACGTCGAGGCCGGTCGAGCGCTCGTCGACGAGTTGGTCTCCGTCGGGCACGAAGCGCGGTTTCACCACGTCGATGTGTCGGACGGGATCCAGGTCGGCGAGGCTGTCGCTCATGCCCTGCAGTGGCTCGGCGGTGTCGACGTGTTGTTCAACCACGCGGGGACGGTGATCGTGCGACGTCTCATCGACACCTCCGAGGAGGAGTGGGACCGCCTTATGGACGTCAACGTCAAGAGCATGTTCCTGACGTGCCGCGCTGTGCTGCCGAAGATGATGCAGCAAGGCCGCGGCGTGATCCTCAACACGTCGTCCATCTCCGGTCTCACGGCGAGCCCGCTCGAGAGCGTGTATTGCACGTCGAAGGGGGCGATCCTGCAGCTGACCCGCGCGATCGCCGTCGAGTACCGCGGCTACGGGATTCGCTGCAACGCGATCTGCCCGGGGTTCATCAGGACCCCTCATGGCCTCCGGGAGATGGACGAGCTGACCCACGCGGGCGAGCCCGTCGGAGAAGCGGAGATCCGCGCCGCCCAAGGTCGTCTCTGCGAGCCCGAGGAAGTCGCTCGCGCCGCGCTGTCGCTCGTGAGCGCCGACATGGCGTTCGTCAGCGGCGCGCATCTGGTGGTCGACAACGCCTGGCAGGCCGCGACATAGACCTCTGAAGCAGAGCCATAGGAACAGGGGCGCCCGAAGCGCAGGCCCTCTGCGACGCTCGTGGAGATGCACTCTCACCTTGACCTCGTCGTTTGCTGCCCAGCGTGCTCGCTGGACCGGATCATCGACGCTCCGTCGTCGGGGAGGGCGGTGGCGTGACCGCGCGCGCGTTCGACAGCGCCGCCAATGGATCAGCGTCGCTGCTCGATCATGCCGACGTCGTCGTCGTCGGCGGCGGGATCGCCGGCTCGGCGGCAGCCTGGGAGCTGGCCCGGCAAGGTGCGGAGGTCGTGCTCGTGGAGAAGGGGGACGTGGCCGACGAGCAATCGGGGCGGAACCTCGGCTTCGTGCGGCAGCAGCTGCGCGACCCCGTGGAGCTCCCGCTGATGATCGCGTCGATCGACCGCTGGACGCGGCTCTCCGACGACCTCGAGGCCGAGATCGAGTGGGTCGGGGGAGGCAACCTCGCGCTCGCAAAGGACGACACCGTGCTTGCCGCCTACCGAACTTGGGTCGACGGCGCAAAGGACTACAACTTGACCTCCGAGATCATCAATGACGCGGAGGTGCGCGCGCTGCTTCCTGGGATCGCGGGCGAGTGGGCCGGCGGCCTCTTCACGCCGGGTGACGGACAGGCCGATCCGGTTCGGACCACCAAGGCCTTCGCGAACGCAGCAGTCCGAGAAGGTGCGAGGCTTCGCACTCAATGCACCGCCAAGCGGGTGCACGTCCAGGACGGCAGGGTTACCGGGGTGGAGACGAGCCAGGGCTTCGTCGGCGCCCGCACCGTCGTGTGCGCAGCGGGGATCTGGACGACCAGGCTCCTTGCGACATGCGGCGTGGTGCTTCCTCAGCGGGTCATGCGGTCCACGCTGACGCAGACCAACCCGGTTGAGCGGCTGACCGATGCCGCGGTCGTCGCCGGTGGTGGGACGTACTTCCGCCAGGCCGCCTCGGGCAGCCTTTTGATCAGTGACGGCAAGGCGGCGATCGACGTCACCCCGGACACGTTCAAGCACATGCGCATGTTCCTTCCCATGTACCTGGCGAACCGCAGCCGCTTTCGACCTCGCCTCGGCTGGCAGGTGCTGAGCCCCGCGGTGCGTCGCAGACTGGCCGCTTACGACCTCGGCGAACCCGAGGTCGACCAGCGCGTGGTCCGCTCGAGCCTGGCCAGTCTCGAGCGGCTCTTCCCGCGCCTTGGTCGGCTGCAGGCGACGCGGACGTGGGCGGGAAGGATCGAGGGAACGCCCGACGCGCTGCCCGTGATCGATGCGCTCCGCGACCCTCAGGGGTTGATCGTCGTGACGGGGCAGAGCAACCACGGGTTCGCGCTCGGCCCGATCTTCGGAGCGGTCGTCGCCGACCTCATCACGCAAGGTCGGTCATCGTTCGATCTGCATCCGTTCCGGCTCTCGAGATTTGCCGAGGGCGCGTACGGGCGGCCGCGGTCGTTGATCGCGTGAGTAAGGACATGCTGCAGCTCCTGAGCTGCCCTCGCTGTGGCGCGGTCGTGCCGCCGGCGGAACCCAGCCGCCATCTGGGCTGCTCTCGATGCAGAGCCGAGGGTGTGGGAGTCAACCTGGAGTGCATCCCGCCCACGTCCGGGCAGGTGCGGGCGGCGATGGAGCAGCCGGTGAAGGACGTTCCCGCCGGGTTGTGGCGCTATGCGGCCGCGCTCCCGGTCGCGGCCGACGCCGCCGTCACGTTGGGAGAAGGCGGGACGCCCCTCATACCGATGCCAAGAGGCGCGGCGCGGATCGGCGTCGAGCGGCTCTTCGCCAAGAACGAGTCCGCCAACCCGACCTGGTCGCACAAAGACCGGTTGAGTTCCCTCACCGTGTCGGCGGCGGCGATCAGCGGAGCTCGGGCGGTGACGGCCGCCTCGACGGGCAACCACGGTGCGTCGGTCGCGGCCTACGCCGCGCGAGCAGGCATCCCCTGCGTGATCTTCACGCTGGCCAGCGTCCCCGAGACGATGAAGACGCTGATGCAGTCCTACGGTGCGCACGTCGTCGCGCTCGACACGCTCGAACAGCGCTACGCGGTGATGGGCCAAGGCATTGAGCGCTTCGGGTGGTATGCCGCGACCAACGCGGTCTCGCCGCCGGTCGGGAGCGATCCCTATGGCGCTGATGGCTACAAGACGATCGCCTACGAGATCTTCGAGGAGATGGGACGCGACGTTCCCGAGTGGATCGTCCTTCCGGTCGCTGTCGGCGACTGCCTGCGAGGCATCGTGCGCGGATTCCAGGATCTCGTGGCCGCCGATCTCACCACGAGGATCCCGAGGGTCGCGGCGGCCGAGGTCTTCCCCATCATCGGGCGGGCGCTCGATGGCGGGTCGTTGACGGACGCGGCGGCGACGCGGCCGACTGCCGCGTTCTCCATCGCTACGCCGTATACGACGTTCCAGGCAGTCGAGGCTGTGCGCGCGGCCGACGGAGTCGCGGTCACGGTGGGAGAGGCGGAGTTGCTCGAGATGCAGTTGACGCTCGGGCGCGAGGGACTGTTCGCCGAGGGTGCGTCGTGCGTGGCGTTCGCGGGCGCAGAGCGACTGGTGCGCCTCGGCACCATCCGCCCGGACGATCGCGTCGTCTGCCTGTTGACGTCGTCGGGCCTCAAGGATCCCTTCGCCAACCGCGACCGGCTGACCGCCGTGGCGCACATCGAGCCGACGCTGGACGCGTTCATCCAGACGCTTGATGATGCGACCGCTGCGCGGCTGACGGCGTGAGGTCGTCGTGGAGGTCGTGATGGGCACTCCCGCGGACGCCTCCGCGTCGGCATCCCAGCTCGGGCTCGCCGATGTCGACGCGATCGCGCTCGGCCGCCTGTCCCAGGAGCTCGCCACGGCTTGGCACGGCTTCCGCCGAGCCCGCTCGGGCCAGCCGGACGGCGGGGAGGTGCTCGAGGGGCTGCTTGAAGAGGGGCTGCCGGAGGGAGGGGTGCCCCTGACGCAGGCGATCGACGATGCCATGGCGGTGCTGGACAGCAGCCTGGCGCAATCCCGCCCGCGGTTCTTCGGCTTCGTGGGTGGCTCCGGTCTGGAGAGCGGCGTCCTCGCCGACGCGCTCGCTGCGTCGTTCGACATCAACATGGCCTCGTGGTCTGCGGCGGCGACGCTGATCGAAGAGCAGGCGATCGGATGGCTCGCGGCCTTCATCGGGTTTCCCGCCGGTGACGGGCACTTCACCAGCGGCGGAACGGTGTCGACGGTTTCGGCGCTGGCCGCCGCTCGCCAGCGCGTCGCTCCCGAATGTCGCGCGCTCGGGACCGGTCATCGGCGCTTCGGGATCTACTGCTCGCGCGAGGCGCACGCTTCGGTGGGGAGGGCGGCAGAGCTGCTGGGCGTGGGCAGCGCCGCCGTGCGCGCGCTGCCGCAGGGCCCCGAGCGCGGCGTAGTCCCGAGAGCGGTCGCCGAGGCGATCGACGCCGATCGCGCAGACGGCAGTACCCCGCTGGCTGTGGTGGCGACCGCGGGTACGACGCTGACCGGGGCCATCGACCCGCTCGATGCGTTGGCCGATATCTGCGCGGCCCGCGGCGTATGGCTTCATGTTGACGGGGCGTATGGCGCTCCGGCTGCCGCAACTCGCTCGGTCGCCGCGAAGTTCGTCGGCCTGGAGCGCGCGGACTCGGTTTCGCTCGATCCGCACAAGTGGCTGTATCTGCCAAAGGCCTGCGGCGCGCTCCTCATCCGCGATCCGCGCCTGCTCGAAGCGACGTTCGGGCATGAGAAGTCCTACATGCCAGACGGCGAGGAGCTGTCGAACGCGGTCGATCGTACGTTGGAGTACTCACGGCCGTTTCGCGCGTTCAAGCTCTGGCTGGCGTTTCGCGTTCACGGTGCCGATGCCTTCCGGGCCGCGATCGAGCGCAACATCGCCCACGCTCGCCTCCTCTATGCGCTCGTGCAGCAGCATCCCCGTCTCCGCGCCGTCGCCGGTCCGCCGGCCCTTTCGATCGTGCCCTTCCAGCACGTGCCCGAGGAGGAGGGGGTCGACCTCGACGCGCACAACGCGGGCATCGTGCGCCGGCTCCAGCGTGAGGGCCGGGTCTGGGTGGCGTCCGCCGTCGTCGACGGCCGCGTGACGATCCGTCCGTGCTTCGTGAACTTCCGCACCGTCGACGAGGACGTCCACGCCCTGATCGACGAAGTGTGCCGAGGATGACGACGTCGTCGGCACGCACAGCACCTTGTGCACCACCGCCCTCCTCCGCCGAGGTGCACAGCCGGTACGTCCCCCGTGCCGGCGAAGGGGCAGGCGACCGGATGCGGCACGGACATCCGCATCCGGTGCGTCTGTCCTGGGGCAGCGTCAGAAGCTGGGGCGCTCAGACTGCGTCATCGGACGCGAAGCGGTCGAGCGCGTTGCCGGTGAGTCGCCCCACAGTGCTGGCGGCGACCGACAGCGCACCGGCCCATGAGATCGAGCCGGTGGCCAGGACCGCACCGCCGCCCGCACGCCGCTGCAACGTCAGATCGGCGCGAACGAGGGGGTCGATCGTGCCGCCCTGGCGGGAATTGCTGCGCATGACCTCCTCGACCGCGCGCTGGTAGAGATCGCAGAAGCCGGTCGCGCTGGCGAGCACGTGCGTCTCGCGGTCCGGCGCCAGCTCGAGGTCGGCGCGGTCGATCTCGTGTCCGGCAGCGCCACCGAGGATCAGCCCGGCGGCTCCGATCGGCTCCTCGCCGATCCCCTCGAAGAGGTACGCGACGTCGGCCCCACGGCTTCGTTCGGTCCGGACATAGGGGCGAGCGCGGCCCATACCCACGGCGGTGAAACCGACGCCGACCGCACGCTGCGGTGGGCGGCCGCGCAGGCGCCACAGGCCGCCGGGCGCACCATTGCTCGCCATGTGGCACTCGCCTGGCGCCGACGTCCAGCCGCGCGTCCCGGTGTGTCCGCGGCGCACCTCGATGCCCGGCACGGGACCATCGACCCGGCCCGTCACCCAATACAAGCCATTGCCGCCGAGGTAGAGCGCGCGCCCGCCGGTGTCGAGGAACGTCTCGAGCGCGTCGAGCATCTCTTGTGACCAGTACTCCGGGTGGCTGCCGGTGACCACGACGCGATATGGGTCGAGCGCATCCGCGCCCTCCGCATGCAGGACGTGATCGGTGAGCACGTCAAACGGTGTTCCCCGGTCGGTCAGCCAGTGGACGATGCAGAGATCCGCCGCGAGTCCATCCGGGCAGTCGTAGCCGGCGAGGGTGTAGTCCGGACGGAGGTTCGCGATCGGGCGGCGCTCGCTGGAGAAGGCGACGCCGCTGCCGTCGGCGTGGCAGTCGTAGAGGCTGCGCAGACCGTGCCTGGCGGCGTAGGCCCCGGCGGCGTCGACCGGGCGTTCGAGCGGCTCCGGCAGGTCGCCCGAAAGGTTCGGGTTGATGTTCGCGTACGCGAGATAGCGGAACGTCGGCATGAGCAGCGCCACACGCGCACGGGGCCGTCCGGGCCTCGGCGTGACGAATAGCGGGACGTGGTCCTCGTGCTCGCCGGCGCGCACCCGGGCCGCGTAGACGCCACTCGGCAGTTCCGGGTCGAGCCTGACCGTGACCGCCGTCGGCCATCGGGCGTCGGAGAGATCGTCGCTATGGAAGTGAATCGCCCCGTAGTGGTCTGGGCGCAGGCGCGGGTCGGTCTCCTCGCCCGTGAAGCGCCAGCCGGTGACCGCGCGGGTGGGAGCGTTCACCAGTTGCGCGGCGCGAGTGCACGGACCGCGGTCGGTCACCCAGTCGGTGTGGGCGCCGACACGGACACCGAGATCCCAGCTCCCGAGCACCGCGACGCCGTGCTCGACGGGGGCGTGTGCCGCGAGCGCGAGCGCGAGGAGCTCGGCGTCTCCGGGTGCGGCAGCGAGCACCTTCGGCGCCTCCAGCTTGCCGTCGAAGTGCTCGACCCCGGCCGCCTCGCGCGCCGACCAGCCGGCAGCGGCGATCGTCAGCGTCGGGCCGGCGCCGATCGGTCCCGGCGCACGCCGGCCATCCACGCGCGACTCCCAGAGGGTCGGGACGCCGCCGACCACGGGCGCCGCGAGCAGTGTGCAGGCGCCGTCCGCGGCGAGCCGTACGGCAAGGACGTGCCAGCAGGCTCGGCTCAGAGCGGCGGTGGCCCGCAGCACGAGCACGCCATCCACGCTCCGGTGCTCGAACACCGGAACTCCGTCGTCCAGGAGCATCTGCCAACCGTGGCCGGCGTCGGCGTCGAACGCCGCCAGCAGTCCCTGGCGCCCGACCGGACGCGTCGCCTGGACAATCGTCGTCAGCGACAGCGCCTCGGGTGCGGACCACGTGCCTGACGCCACGGCGCACGAGCCGAGCCGGAGCGGATGTGGGGCGAGCGCCAGATCGGTCGCCAGCGGCGCAACCGGCTGCTGCACAAAGCCGGGACCGGCGGGACCGCGATGCCCATGCACGAGCCGCACGAGCTCCACCGACGCAGGGGCGCCGGTCGTGCTGCTGAGCTTCAGCTCGACCGTCTCGCCCGGTCGCGCACTGAGCCGATCCCAATAGCCGACCAGTTCGTCCACAAGCGAAGTCTGCCCCGCCCGGCGCCGCACCGGGCCGCGATCGCTGAGGGTCAGGCCCAGCATGCCGCGTGGCCAGGTGTCGGTGGGCGCGGCCCTCGCCGTTCCGCCTTCTTCACCCAGTACAGGATGAGCAGAACCGTTCTCGGGACGGCTCGGGGGGTGCGCTCACTGGAGCCGTACCGGGGTCACGACGCCCGCTGGTCGGTCGCGGCCGGCGTGCAGGAGAACCGTGCGTGCGCGACGATCGTCCGTCCGCCCTGTAGCACGCCTGTCACGACGTCATCGCGATCGAACAGTAGGCCGTCGCTCGGGTCCTCGTCGAGCAGGACCAGGTCGGCCGCCATGCCCGGCTCGATCGCGCCCCGCTCGTGGTCGACGCCGAGCAGCCGTGCGCCCTCGATCGTCGCGGCGCGCAGGCAGTCGTGCGCCGGCAGCCCGCCACGTCGCAGTGCGGCGATCTCGGTCAGGTTGCGTCCGTGCAGACTCCGGTCGACGGCGTCGCTGCCGAGGGCGATCGACACCCCGGCGGCGTGCGCGACGCCCAGGACGTCGCGCAGATGCGGCTCGACGGCCAAGGTCTTGGCCTGGATGTGCGGTGGAACGTCGCCGGCCCGGGCGAGCCGCGCGTCGCGCTCGAGGACCGACATCGTCGGTACGAGGAACGTTCCCTGCTCGGCCATGCGGCGTGCCTGTCGTTCGGTGAGCAGCGTGCCGTGCTCGACTGACGCGACGTCTGCCTCCAGGGCGTTGTCGAGTCCCTCGCCGCCGTAGGCGTGGACCATCACGCGACGGCCGCGGATGGCCGCCTCGGCGACGGCGGTCCTGAGCTCGTCGGCGCTAAGCTCGGGTGCCAGTGGGTCGTCGTGGTCGGATCCGATGCCGCCCGTCGCGCAGAGCTTGATCCAGTCGCCCCCGGCGCGCAGGATCTGGCGCGCGACGCGCCGCATGTCGTCGACGCTGTCGACCAGGTGGCTGGGACCTCCCCGCGGTGCCACGCGTCCATCCGGTCCCAACTCGATCTCGAGGCCGGCGAGATGGCCGTCGGCGTGACCGCCGGTGCGGGAGACCATCACGATGGAGACCTGCAGGCCGGGCCCGGGGACCAACCCGTGCGCGATCCCGTCGCGCAAGCCGGCGTCGGCGCCCCCGGCGTCGCGCGCGTAGGTGACGCCCGCGTGCAGGGTGCGGCGTGCGGCGTGCGCGGCTTCAAGTGCGCGGGTGGTGTCCGAGCGGCGCAGGTTCGTCGACAGGTCGAGTGTCGAGAGCGTCAGGTGGGTGTGGCAGTCGATGACGCCCGGCAGCGCAAAGACGCCGGCCATGTCGATTTCGGTCGCGCCGTCGCTGATGCTCAGATGACGGCCGACGTCTTCGATGCGCCCATCGCGCAGGCAGACATCGAGCGGGCCGTCGACATGACCGCTGCGGGTGACGATGCTCAGATCACGCAAGGCCAGCGGAGGCGATGACGACATGCGACGATTATGGCCCGCGGCGATGGGGCGTCCCGCACGATTGCTGGGCGCGACCCGTAGCAGGACCGCGCGGCGATAACGTTCGCACCGGCGACGGCGGCCGGCGCGTGTCGCGTCCTGCGCGCTGCTGTGGCTTCATTGAAGAGATCTCGGCAACTGGGATGTCGGACCTCGTGAGACGCTTCGCCCATCAGGCCAAGCGGCTCATACGCGCCGAGTCGGACGCCCATAACAACTGCCACCCCGGGCCGGGAGAACTTATGAATGAGTACCACACGCGGTTCACGCGGACGACATCGCAGAGCCACGGCTCACGCCTAGCACTTGTCGTGACCGTCGTCGCTGTGCTCGCCCTGGGTGGGTGTGGTGGTGGGTCCTCGCCCTCGTCGCCGACCACGACCCAGTCCGTGGTGCGCGCATTGCCGGCGTCGACCAAGGACGTCGACACGATTACCTGGGATCTCCCGCATGGAGAGCCCGGCTCCATCGACATCTTGAATGGCTACGACTACAGCCCGGATCTCGTCATCGCTAACCTCTGCGACTCCCTCGACCGGTTGAACCCCGACTTCACCGTCGCGCCGGGCCTTGCCGTCTCTCGCTCACAGCCCGACCCTCTGACGCTGATCTACAAGATCCGTAGCGGGGTGAACTTCTGGGACGGCAAGCCGCTGACCAACGTCGACGTGGCATGGAGCCTGGGTCGCAACCTCAGTCCGGACGCCCCGTCGCACTTCCTATACGCGAGTGTCAAGTCGATCAAGGCGACCGCGAACAACACCGTCACGATTCGATTCAGCAAGCCCGACGAGCTGTTCGCGAAGGAGATGTTCTCCTCGGTCGGCGCGGTGATGGAGAAGGCCTTCTCCATCAAGCAAGGCAAGAGCCTCGGTACGGCCAAGGGCAGCATCATGTGCAGCGGTCCGTTCAAGCTCGCAAACTGGACCCCGGGCTCGAGCATGACCCTGGTTCGCAACGAGGCCTACTGGGACCCTCAGTGGAAGGCGCGGTCCAGGATGATCAAGCTCAAGTTCATCACCGTGTCCAGCCCGCTCACCCAGGGCCTGAAGTCCGGCGAGCTCGACGGTGCGTATGAGATCCCGCCGACGTCGATCACCTCGCTGCAGTCCATCTCGACCGGCAAGCTCTACTACGGTCCCTCGCATCAGTACCTCGCGCTGTCGGTCGTCCGGCCCGACGGTCCGTTGGCCAGCACGAAGCTTCGGGACGCCGTCTTGAAGGCGATCGATCGGCCGGCCCTGGCTTCCTCGGTGTTCCATGGCGCGGCACGCGCGAACTACACGGCGCTGGCGAGCACTTCGTGGGATCCCAGCGCTCTGCCGGCGTACGAGGCTGCCTACAAGCAGTTCGAGACCGCCAACTCGTACGACACCACTGCTGCGAAGCAGCTCGTGAAGGAGAGCGGCTACTCAGGGCACACGTTGAGCCTGGTCACGCTCTCGGGTGACGACACGCAGTCAGCGGTGGGGCAGTTCATCCAGCAGCAGGCCGCCAGCATCGGCGTCAAGGTCAAGATCAATGCCCTGCAGCCGCTCGAGTACTCCAATCTCGCCTTCACCGCGGCGACCCGCAAGAGCAACGATCTGCTGCTGTCCTCGAACTACAACCAGTCCGCCGACCCGCTCGAGCAGCTTTCGTTCAACTACCTCCCCGGTTCGCCGTTCAACTACACGAACTACAGCAACCCGGTGGTGACCACCACCCTGAAGAAGGGGACGACCATCACCGAGAACGCGCGCCGCGCACAGGCGGTCATCGCCGCGCAAGCGGTGTACGAGAAGGATTACAAGTCAAGCGCACTGGTCACAACGGACGAGGTGAGTTTCGTCAACAAGCGGCTCACCGGGGCCATCACCTCCTTCGCGTACATGTTTACCCCGTCGCTCGCCAAGCTCGGCGCCGCGGGCTGAGACGCGCCCATGATCGTGGCGATGGGAGCGCAGCCTGCCCGGTCTCGCCATCTCGTGATGGCGAACCGGTGGCTGTTCGGTCCGCTTCTCACCGTTCTCGTGTCGTCTTTCGTGATCTTCGTGGCGCTCTCGGGTGCCCCTGGTGATCCGGCGGTGCGCCTGCTGGGCGGCCACCCGACCGAGATAGCGTTGACGGCGGAACGACATCGGCTGGGGCTAGATCGATCTATTCTGGTTCGATACTGGGACTGGTTGACCGGTGCCGCGCACGGAGACTTCGGCACCTCGATCACCTACCGAACCGACGTCGCTGGGCTCCTCGAGCCCCGGATCGTGACGACGCTGCTGTTGACGTTGATGGCCGGTCTGCTCATCGTGGTCTTCGGCATCGGCATCGGCATCGTGGGCGCCGTCTTCCGGCCGGCGGGGACTGGCGTCACCTCGTTGACCTCGGTCGGGATCGCCGTGCCGGCCTATGTCGCGGCGCTCGTCCTCGTCAACGTCTTTGCTCTGAAGCTAGGGTGGTTTCCCGCGATCGGCGGTGGTCAAGGCTTGGCCGATCGGATCTGGCACCTGACGTTGCCGGCGATCTCCTTGGCCATCGGATACGCCGCCTACGTCGGCCAGGTCACGCAGAGCGCGTTGAGAGCCGAGCTGGGTGCCGAGCACGTCCAATCGGCCCGTGGACGAGGCATTCCCGCATGGTCGACGTTCCGGCGGCATGTCCTCCGAAATGCCGCGGCACCGATCATCACCGTCTCCGGGTTGTCGTTGGCGGCGCTGGTCGCCGGAGCGGTCGTCGTCGAGAGCGCATTCGGCATCGATGGCATCGGCTCGTTCCTCGTCACCAGCGTGTCGGCCAAGGACTACAACGTCGTCCTGGCGATCAGCCTGCTGTTGGTCGTCGTGTTCGTCGTGGTGAACACCCTCGTCGACGCGGTCAACATCGTCCTGGATCCCCGAGCGCGGACGATGCAGGACCGGCCATGATCGCCACGCTTCCGCAGAGCGTTCGCCTGAGGCTTCGGCACAGGGCACGAACGCGATGGCGAGATCCCGTGCTCATTGTCGCCGCGCTGGTCGGCGTCGGGCTCGTCGTGATGGTCATCGCCGCGCCATGGCTCGCGCCTGAGGCGCCTCAGCAGACGAACATCCTTGCCCCCAACGCGCCCGCGTCGGCCCAGCACCTGCTCGGCACCGACGCGCTCGGCCGCGACCTGCTGAGCCGCCTCATGTACGGCGGACGTCTGAGCCTGCTGGCGCCGGCGCTCGTCGTCGTCATCGCGACGACCGTGGGCACTGCGCTCGCGGTGTCGGCCGCTTGGTTCGGTGGGGCGTTCGACTCCTCCGTCACCCGGGTGATGAACATCCTGTTCTCCTTCCCGAGCCTGATCCTGGCGGTGCTCGCGGTCGCGGCATTCGGCTCGGGCGTCGTGGCACCGGTTCTCGCTCTGTCGGTCGCGTACATCCCGTACGTCGGCCGCGTCGCACGATCGTTGGCCTTGCGGGAGCGGAACCTGCCCTACGTCGAAGCGCTGGTGCTGGCCGGGGTGCCGACGTGGAAGATCTGTGCCGGCCACATCACCGCAAACCTCCTGCCGGTCATCCGCGCGCAGGCGCTCATCGCTTTCGGCTCGGCGCTGGTGGACTTCGGCGCGATCTCCTTCCTGGGGCTGGGCGTGCAGCCGCCGACGGCCGAGTGGGGGTTGATGGTCGCCGACGGGCGCAGCGCGCTGCTCAGCGGCACTCCCCAGGAGTCGCTGTACGCTGGCGGCTTCATCGTCCTGACCGTCGTCGCGTTGAACGTCGTCGGGGAACGGCTGGCAGCTCGAGCGGAGATGTCGCGATGACCGAACGTCCGCTCCTCGTCGCCCGCCACCTGTCGCTGTCCATCCCCAGCCGGGACGGAGCGCGCCGAGTCCTCAACGACGTCAACTTCACCATCGAGGCGGGAGAGGCCCTCGGACTCGT
>JAOPYX010000239.1 GCA_025964535.1 Actinomycetes bacterium
GGGCACTCGCGCGCTCGGCCAGGCCGCCGTCGCCCGGCTGGAGATCGGGACACCAGGCGGCGATAAGGCTACGCCGCCGCCGGCCGCAGCTTCGCGCGCCGAGCCCTGATCGCGCGCAGCCGTTGGGTGAGGCGGGCCCAGGCCCAGGGCTCCACCTCGCGGTAGCGGACAGCCGTCTGTCCGCGGGTGGCCTCCAGGTACTCGAACCAGGCGTCCGCCTCTTCGATGAGTAGGAGCTCTTCGGCTTCTTGCGTTCCGGTGGTCACGGCTGCACCTCCCACGTCGTGAATAGGCGGATCGTAGGTCCCCGGCCGGACGGCGTGGCCCCGGGAAAAGGGGGGTGCCGGCGGGCGACGCTGCTACCCTGTCCGGGAAGGCTCATGCCAACTGTTTTCCTCACAACCAACGAGCGCGCGCGCCGCCCCATGCCGTTCAACGGCACTAGGCAGTTAGCAGCTGCCGGCGTCGCCGACGCGCGCTCCCACGAAGGAGTTCTCGCTTGCCCTGGTTCCGTCGACGGAAGAACGAATCCGACGTTGCGGCGGCTTCACAGCCCGCTGCTCCCCCTCGCGCAGCAACACCGCCCGAGGCTCGCACCGCTTCACGCATAACGGTTCCCCCGGCCGCCGCCACCGGCGCGGCCACGGACGCCACAACCGATCCCACCCGCCCCAAGCGCCGCCGCGGTAGCCGCGGCGGGCGCGGGCGCAAGAAGCCCGGCACCCCCGGGGCTGCCTCCACCGCCGCTGCGGGGGAGAAGGCGGACAAGCCCGCCCAGACCGATAGAGCACAGGGCGGTGGACGCTCCGGCGCCAAGCCCGATGGCGGCCCGAAGGCGGAGAAGAAGCCCGAGCGCAAGCAGCCGGAAAAGAAGACGATGTCCCAGCGGCAGGAGCGCCGCCGCTCCGAAGGCGCGAGCAGCCGTCGCCGCCAGCCGCCGCGCCGTGCGCCTCTTCCGGCCGCGAAGCGCGAGCTCCTCGTCTCGGTCGACGTCGGCGAGCAGCGCGTCGCGGTGCTCGAGGACGACAAGGTCGCGGAGGTCTATCTCGAGCGGCCCGACAGGCGCTCGATCGCGGGGAACATCTACCTCGGCCAGGTCGACAACGTGCTTCCCGGCATGGAGGCGGCCTTCGTCGAGATCGGTCTCGAGAAGAACGGCTTCCTCTACGTCGACGAGATCGTCGGCCCGGAGATCGAACGCGGGCACGGGCGCAAGATTCAGGACCTGATCAGCAAGGGACAGACGATCCTCGTCCAGGCGGTGAAGGACCCGATGAAGACGAAGGGCGCCCGTCTCACGACGCAGATCTCGCTGCCCGGACGCTTCGTCGTCTTCGTCCCGCAGGGTGAGGGCCTCGGCGTCTCGCGCCGGCTCGACGACGACGAGCGGACGCGCCTGAAGGACATCCTCAAGAAGCTGCAGGTGAAGGAAGGCGGGATCATCGTCCGCACCGCCGCCGAGGGCGCCTCGGAGGAAGACATCGAGCGTGACCTCGTATTCCTGCAGCGCGTCTGGAAGTCGATCGAGGCAAAGGCGAAGACCGCGAAGGCGCCGGAGCTGATCTATCAGGAGGCCGAGCTGCCGCTCCGCGTGACGCGCGACCTCTTCACCGGCGACTTCGAGAAGGCCTACGTCGACAACGACCAGGCGTTCAAGCGCATCACCGGCTATCTGAAGAAGACGTCGCCGCACATGGTCGAGCGCGTGATTCGCTACAAGGAGACCCCGACGCTGATGGAGGCCTTCGGCGTCGACCAGGAGATCAAGTCGACGCTGTCGCGTCGCGTCGATCTTCCGTCGGGCGGCTACCTGATCTTCGACTACGCGGAGGCGTTCACCGTCATCGACGTGAACACCGGTCGCTTCGTCGGCGGTCGTGGCAAGAACTCGGGCGGACGCCTCGAGGACACGATCACGAAGAACAATCTCGAAGCCGTCAAGGAGGTCGTGCGCCAGCTACGGCTGCGCGACATCGGCGGCATCATCGTCATCGACTTCATCGACATGGCGAACCCGAAGAACCGCGCGACGGTCGAGGAAGCGCTGCGCACCGAGCTCGAGCGCGACCGCACCAAGACGTACGTCGTCGAGATCTCGCCGCTCGGGCTCGTCGAGATGACACGCCAGAACGTGACGGACGGCCCACGCGAGGTGATGACGCGCAAGTGTCCGACCTGCGGCGGAGACGGCATCGTCTACTCCGAGGCTTCGGCCGCGATCGACGTCGAGCGCCGTTTGCGGACGCTCGTTGCCGGGTCGAAGTCGCAGGCGTTCCGGGTCGAGGTGGCCGCACCGATCGCGAGCGCGCTCGTCGGCTCCGGTGCGCGCAGGCTCATCGAGCTCGAGGCGCTCACGAAGCGGCGCTTCTTCTTCGAGAGCAAGCCGAATACGCACTCCGACCACTTCGTCGTCCTCGCCGAGGGCAAGCTCGCCGACCTGGCGCCGCAGGCGCCGGTCGAGGAGGGCGCAGAGCTGACGATCGAGCTCGTCGAGGTCGACCGGCACGACGCTCACGCCGCCGTTGGGAAGCTCGACGGCCTCGACGTCTGCGTCGGCGAAGCGGCCGAGCTCGTCGGCAAGAAGATCAAGGTCCGCGTCGAGCGCGTGCTCGACGGGATCGTGTACGCGTCGCTCGTCCGCCCGACGAAGAAGGCGCCCGAGCCGCTCACCGCGGAGGCGGAGGCCGAGAAGCCGACGCGCAAGCCGCCGGCGCGCAAGGCAACCGGCGCCGACGCGCCAGAGACGGCCGACGACGGCGAGGAGCTCGCGGTCGCGGAAGAGACCGCGGAGGAGCCCGCGGTCGCAGCGGCTGCCGCAGAGGCTGCGGTCGAGGAGACCGACGACGAGATCGAGACGGATACGGACGCGGACGGCGACGAACCTGCCGCTGCTGCCGGCGTGCCCGCGAAGAAGAAGACCCGGCGCGGCTCACGTGGCGGGCGCAACCGCAAGAAGCCCGCAGGCGCGGGCGCGGCCACGACGGCCGAGGATGCGCCCGAGGCCGACGCGACCGGCGACGACGTGGACGCGGAGGAGGCCGGAGACGTCGCCGTCGAGGCAACGACGCCTCCCGTGCGCACGTCCACGCCGCGCGGCGGGGGACGCAGCGTCACCATTCATGTTCCCTCCGAGGGCTTCGGCCGCGATGGGGAGGACGAGGACGACAACGCCCCGGCGGCCACGGACGGTGCCGAGCCGGCGGAGAACGGCGCCGGGACGGCGAAGAAGAAGACCCGCCGCGGATCGCGCGGGGGCCGCAATCGCAAGAAGCCGGCAGGCGCAGGCGCGGCGGCAGCCGCAGGCGCGACGAACGGGAACGAGCCGCCCGCCGAGGACGAGGTCGACGACGAGCCCCAGGCGGTTGCAGAGCAGCCGGCTGTCGAGCCCGAGCAAGAAGCGGAGATCCAGCCCGAGACGGCAGAGCCCGAGACGGCTCCCGCGGCGGCCGAGGCCGACGAAGCAGCGTCCGAGGACGGCGACTGGGGCTACGTTCCCATGTCGGAGTGGGGCGATGACCTCAAGTCATCCCGTTAGTCACGGTCTCGGCGGCGTTTCGCTACACTTCCGCTCGATTCGCGGGCCTCTGTGCCCGCGTTTTCCACGCCTATGAGCTACGCAATCATCACCGTCGGTGGCAAGCAGTACCGCGTCCGAGAGGGCGAGCGGCTGCTCGTCGACAAGCTGGCCACGGATGAGGGCAAGACGTTCACGCCGCGGGTGCTGCTCGTCGGCGGCGACGGCAACACCGACCTGTCGCCCACGACGACCGTCACGGCGCGCGTCCTCGGCCATCAGCTCGGCCAGAAGATCCGGATCGGCAAGTACAAGAAGCGCACGGGCTACCGGAAGCACAACGGCTATCGCAGCCGCCTGACGCAGATCGAGATCGAGTCGATCGGCGGCAGCGGCGCGAAGAAGGCTGCGGCCCCGAAGGCCGAGGCTGCTCCGAAGACCGAGGCGGCCCCGAAGGCCGCGCCCGCCGCATCGAAGGCAGAGGCCGCCGCCGAGGCGCCCGCCCGCACGGCGCATCCGCCGAAGGACTACGACGACCTGACCGTGGCGCAGATCGCAGAGGCCGCTTCCGGCTGGCGGCGCCCGAATCTCGAGGCAGCGCTCGAGCACGAGCGCGCGAACGCGAACCGCAAGGGCGCAATCGCGGCTCTCGAGTCCGCACTCGCAGCGAAGGAGGAGGGCCACTAATGGCACACAAGAAGGGCCTCGGCTCCTCGCGGAACGGCCGCGACTCGAATCCCCAGATGCTCGGCGTCAAGATGTTCGCCGGGCAGGACGTCAGCTCCGGGATGATCCTCGTCCGCCAGCGCGGCACGCGCTTCCGCCCGGGCCCCGGTACGGGCATCGGCAAGGACGACACGATCTTCGCCAAGCGCAACGGCGTGGTCGCCTTCCGGACGAGCGGCGAGCGCCGCTTCATCTCGGTCGTCGACGGCTCCGACGCCGCCGCGTCCTGACTCACCGCACCGCGCGCCCTAGAGTGGACGTATGTTCCACGATCGCGCCAGCCTGACGGTCATCGCCGGCCGCGGCGGGGACGGCAGCATCCATTTCCGCCGTGAGAAGTTCGTGCCCAAGGGCGGGCCGGACGGCGGCGACGGCGGCGGCGGCGGAGACATCGTGCTCATCGCCGATCCGCAGCGGCGCGATCTCTCCGGGTTCCGCTCGAACCAGAAGATCAAGGCCGGCCGAGGCGGCGCCGGCGGCGGCAGCCTCTCGACCGGCGAGCGCGGCGAGGACGCGCTGCTCTACGTGCCCGTCGGGACGCAGGTGCTCGACGCGGACGACCGGCTGATCGCCGACCTCGCGCATCCGGGCGCGCGCGTCGTCGTTGCAAAGGGCGGAACCGGCGGCCGCGGCAACAAGCGCTTCGCCTCGCCCACGCGGCAGACGCCGCGGTACGCCGAGGTCGGCATGCCCGGTGACGAGGGGATCATCGAGCTGCGTCTCAAGCTGCTCGCCGACGCCGCGTTCGTGGGCCTGCCGAACGCGGGGAAGTCGTCGCTGCTGACGCGGATCTCGAACGCACGGCCGAAGGTGGCCGAATATCCCTTCACGACGCTCTCGCCGGTGCTCGGCACCGTCGAGTCCTCGGAGGGGCGCCAGCTCGTCGTCGCAGACGTCCCGGGCCTGATCGAGGGCGCGAGCGAGGGCATCGGGCTCGGCCACGAGTTCCTCGCCCACCTCGAGCGAGCCCGAGTGCTCCTGCACGCAATCGACTCCTCCGAGGGTGACGCCGACGATCGCTGGCGGACGATCGACACCGAGCTCGCCGCGTACGGCGCCGGGCTCGACGAGCGGCAGCAGATCGTCGTGCTGAACAAGACCGACCTCAGCCCCGAGCCGCCCGCGTTCGGGATCGACGACGAGCGGATCATCCGCGTGTTCCGCGTCTCGGCTGCGACGGGCGCGGGAGTCGAGGAGCTGCGCCGCGCCCTGTTCGAGCTCGTGCCGCAGGAAGAGGTCGTTCCGTCCGTGGAGCAGACGGAGCTCGTCGACTACCTCGTCTACCGGCCGGAGGCGGCGCGCCGTGCGTTCCGCGTCTTCCGCACGGAGACGGGCTTCCGTGTGACCGGAAAGCCGCCCGCCGCAGAGCAGCTCGAGGCGATCCTCAAGTCAGCGGGTGTCCGCGAAGGCGACGAGGTGCAGCTCGGCGACGAGACCCTCGAGTGGAAGAAATAGCGCTCTACGGCGGTGCGTTCGATCCACCGCACAACGGCCATGTCGCGGTGGCGCAGGCGGCGAAGGAGGTCTTCGGCCTGTCGCGACTCGTCGTGCTCGTCTCGGAGGCACCTGGGCACAAGGGGACGCACTTGCCGGTGGAGGCGCGGATCGAGCTGGCGCGCGCTGCGTTCCCTGACGACGACGTTCGCCTCGATCCGCACGCCCGCACGATCGACCTGCTGCGGGAGGGGGAGTTCGACGATCCGCTCTTCGTGATCGGGGCCGATCAGTTCAGCGACTTTCTGGGGTGGAAGGAGCCGGAGGCCGTGCTCGACCTGGCGCGGCTGGCCGTCGCCATGCGGCCCGGCTTCCCTCAGGAGCGGCTCTCGGATGTGCTGCGGCAGCTCGAGCACCCGGAGCGCGTGATCTTCTTCCCGCTCGAGCCGAATCCGGCCGCGTCCCGCGACGTCAGGGCGCTGGCGGCCGCAGGCGAGCCGCTCGACGGGCTCGTCCCGCCGGCCGTGGCCCGGCTGATCGAGGCCCGCGGCTTCTACCGCGAGGATTGACGTCCGCAGGTCGTGGCTACACTGCCTCGACCCCCACGAAGGACGCTGATTCAGCCCTGAGCTCGCTCGAACAAGCCCGCCGCATCGCCGCTCTCGCCCAGGAGAAGCTGGCCGAGGACGTCGTCATTCTCGACATGCGGCCCGTGTGCTCGTTCACCGACTACTTCGTGATCTGCACCGGTCGCAACGCGCGCCAGACCGCGGCGATTTGGGACGAGGTGCACGGGCGCCTCAAGGCGGAGAGCGGACTGATTCCGCGCACCGTCGACGGGACGACGGAGGGCACCTGGGTGCTGGCCGACTACCTCGACGTCGTGCTGCACGTGTTCGACCCCGAGGCGCGCGAGTACTACAAGCTCGAGGACCTCTGGGGCGACGTGCCCGCGGTCGAGCTCGCCGACGCCGCCACGGGGTAGTGCTCTACGCGGCGTGCGGGCCGCTACGGGTGAGCAGCACGTTGCCGGCCTGCACGGGGAGGCCGTTCACACGCTTGTCCCCGACCGTGATGTCGAGCGCCGTCGGCGCGCCCATGCGGACCCACAGGTCGTGTCTCAGCGGGAGGCGGAGCATCTTGCCCTGCTCCAGCACGCCCTCGAAGACGATCGCGCCGTTCGGGCCGCCGGCGCGGATGGAGAGCCAGCAGCGGCCACGCGGCGCCTGGATCACCGTCATCTTGGCGAGCGTGGCCGGCTTCGCGCTCGAGCCGGCGTTGGGCGTCGTGCCGGTCGGCGGCAACGCGGCCGCGGCGGCGGCCCCTGACTTCGCGACGTGCGTTGCTGCAGGCGTCTTCGTGTTGGCCGACGGCTTCGAGGGGCCGCTCGTCCCCCAGGCCGCGAGCCCGGCGATGATCGCGCCGAGCACGGCGATGCCCATGATCGTCCCGAGCACGCCGCGCCGGGTGCCGTGCGCAGCGACGAGCGAATCGGGGACGAACGGCTCCTCGTCGTGCACCGCGATGCGCGCGTTGTACTCGTCGATGTAGAGGTTCCCGTTGAGGCCGAGGAACTCGGCGTACTGACGCAGGAAACCCTTCGTGTACGCCTCGCCGGGAAGCAGTTCCCAGCGCTCCTCCTCGAGCGCGGTCAGGTACCGCTCACGGATGCGGATGCCCTTCTGCACGTCGGCAGAGGAGAGGCCGCGGCGGGTCCGCGCTTCACGAAGGCTGTCACCGATCTCGAACATGGCGGTGTCCGTTCGATTGTGAACCACTCTGTGGAAACGTGGGATCCCCCTTGGGGGGAACATGTGGATATTCGGTGGAGAACACGTTCGTTCCTCCACGCACAAGGAAGATTTGTTGACTTACGTCTCGACGGCCGGGGCACAGCTCACGGGGCGCGACGGTTCACGGGGCACGGTTCAGCTGCGTCCCAACGAGGAACACCGATCCCGATCGACCGATGAAGCTCCTCGGTGCACTCACGGCTGTGCTGCTCGCGGCTTCCGCCGCCGCCGCCGCGGTGCCGAAGATCGAGTTCCGCGTCTACGCCGACACCGGGATCCGGCTCGTCGACGTCCTCGTCACCTCGAGCCGCGTCCTCTACGTCGAGAACACGACGAACACGGTCTACTCGGCACCGCTGTCCGGGGCTCCGCTGACGACGTTCGCACAGATGCCGAAGGAGGTCGAGGAGACGCGCTGCCGTCTCTCCCCCGGGACCCATGGGTTCGCGCCGGGCGACATCTACTGCCACGCCCCCGACAACACGATCTATCGGATCAGCGCCGACGGTTCGAGCGTGCAGACGTTCGCACACCTTCCCGACACATCCGTCTCGGATGGCGCGCTCGCGTTCGACACCGTCGGCAAGCTCGGCTATGCACTGATCGCCGCGGGCGGCCGCTCCGGCGGGACGACACCGATGGGCGGGACGGTCTACGCGATCGGCGCAAACGGCGCCGTGCGCACGATCGGAACGTATGCCGCGCCCGGCGGCGCGGACGAGGTCGCAGTCGCGCCTTCGAGCTTCGGCACCGGCGCCGGTCAGCTCGTTCTGTCCGTCGACGCGGGCTCCAGCGGAGCGCTCGTGCTGATGGACGCACAAGGCCGGACGCGCACGATCGCGACCCTTCCCGACGGACCGAACCCGATCGTCGTCGTCCAGGCGCCGCCGCGACACCCGCGCACGACGCCGCCTCCCGGCCTCTACGTCACCGACACCGCGTCGCACGACGTCTTCTTCGCGCCCGCGTCCCAGTTGCGGCCGTACGTCGGCGACCTCATCGTCGGGAGCGAGGTCAAGGGGATCTTCTGGGCCGTCCAGCCGCGCGGGAAGGGCTTCCGCACCGTCCGGCTCCCGGTGACGCTTCCGGGCACGGGCTTCAACCTCGAAGGCGCCGCATACGTCGCGGGCTAGAGCGAGCACACCACCAGAAGGGCGCCCACGGGGGAAACTGGTTTCCCCCGTGAAGCGAGCGAAGCGTTGCGTTATGGAGCCGAGGGGGCTCGAACCCCTGACCTTCTGGCTGCCAGCCAGACGCTCTCCCAGCTGAGCTACGGCCCCGCGAAGCCTCAAGTGTAGCCCGACTTCGGCGGGCGCTAGCGTGGATCGCGATG
>JAOPYX010000297.1 GCA_025964535.1 Actinomycetes bacterium
GTCAGCGAGCGGCGACGGCGACGACGTCCGTCAGCGCACGGGCGATGCCGGCCACCATGGCCCGCAGCTCGTCCGGCTCGACGACGAACGGCGGCGAGAGCTGGAGCGCATTTCCGCGCAGCGCGCGCGTCAGAACGCCGTGCCCGCGAGCCGCGACGGCGATCTCGTCGGCGAGCGTCGGGCGTGCCGAGACGAGCTCCGGCTCCAGCTCGATCGCGCCGAGCAAGCCTGCGGTACGCACCTCCGTCACACCCGGCAGATCCGCGACCTCCGCGAGCGCGGCGGTGAGCTGCGGCTCGAGTATCTGCACCCGCTCGAGTAGGCCTTCTCGCTCGATCACGTCGAGATTCGCAAGCCCAACCGCACACGCAGTGGCATGCGCCGAATATGTGTACCCGTGTCGGAACGGCGGTGCGCCCTCGGCCCAGAAGGGAGCCCGCACCTTGCCCGACGCGATCACTGCGCCGAGCGGCATGTACCCGGACGTGATCCCCTTTGCACACGTGATCATGTCGGGTCGAACGTCGTAGCGGTCAGCGCCGAACCACGTGCCGAGCCGCCCGAAGCCGCAGATCACCTCGTCGCTGATGAAGAGCACGTCGCGCTCGTGCAGGATGCGCTCGACTTCCTGCCAGTAGCCCTCCGGCGGCGGAATCACGCCGCCCGCGCCGATCACCGGCTCGCCGATGAACGCCGCCGCGCGACCGCCGAGCTCGTCGAGCGCGCGGGCAAGCGCCGCAGGATCGTCGTGCGGCACGACGAGGACGTCGCTCACGAGCGTGCCGAGGCCCTCCTGGTTCGCAGCGATGCCGCCGAGCGACGTCCCGTAGGCGTGCATGCCGTGGTAGGCAAATCGGCGGGAGACGATGACGCAGCGCTCCGGCTGCCCGAGCAGGCTCCAGTACCGCCGCGCGATCTTGCCGGCGGTGTCGACGGCGTCGGAGCCGCCCGAGCCGAAGAAGACCGCAGGATCGTCGAGCGGCGCCAACTGTGCGACACGCTCCGCCAGCTCACGCGCGGGCTCGTTCGCGAGATCGCCGAAGGCGTGATGTGCCGCAAGCGTCTCCATCTGCTTCGCCGCCGCGGCCGCGATCTCCGCGCGGCCGTGGCCGACATTCGCGAACCACAGGCCGGCGGTGGCATCGAGGTATTCGCGTCCGTCGACGTCCCAGACGCGCGCTCCCTCGCCGCGCGCGAGCACGAGCTCCGCGCCGTCGACCTTGCCCATCGCCGCGAAGGGATGCCAGAGACGCGTCCCGCTCATACGCGGCTCTCCGCCGGCGCAGCGTGGATCGGGTTCGTCGCCAGCCACTGCTCGAGCGGATTGGCGGCGCGCCAGCGATCGGCGTAGACGCCCATCGGCTCGAACACGACGCCTTCCTGTGCAGCCATGTGCTCGATCAGCTCCTCGAGCATCACGAGCCGGTGCCCGCGACCGATCGACTGCGGGTGCAGCGCGACCGTGTACATGCCGCCGGGGCAATTCTCGTAGGCGTAATCGAATTCGCCCTGCCAGATCTCCCTCACCGCCGAGGTCGTGTTCTGCGCAACGGTGAAGCCCGAGACGAACTCGAAGTGCGCGAAGTCGCTGAGCCCCCAGTAGAACGGAACCTCGACGATGTCGATCGACCTGCCGAAGACATACGGCGCGTCGTTCGGCCACTTGTCGCCCTGCCGGAGGTAGTACGGCGTGAAGTCTGAGCCGGAGCAGGACGAGTCGTACGCGATGCCGTTCTCGAGCAGGATGTCGATCGTGTTCGGGCTGAAGTCGACCGACGGCGACCGGTAGCCGCGCGGCTGAACGCCTGCAACGTCCTCGAGCGCCTGCAGGCCTCGCCTGAACACCTCGCGCTCGCCGTCGAGATCGAATAGCGCCGGATTCTCGTGCACCCACCCGTGGTGGCCGAGCTCGTGGCCGCGATCGCGGATGTCGCGGATCAGGCCGGGATACGCGAGCGCCGTGTGGCCGGGCACGAAGAACGTCGTCGTGATGTCGTGCTTCTCGAGCAGCGACAGAATCCTCGGCACCGCGACCGCACCGAACTCGCCACGGGAGATCTGCGCGGGATTGTTCGACGCATGGCTGCCGATCCAGACAGACATCGCGTCGAAGTCGAAGGTCAAGCTGACTGAGAGGCGCGGTTCGTTCGTGCTCATCGCAATTGACTCCGTGTTCTAGTTGGAGGCGCGGCGTGCGAGGGTGTCGATCGCGACCGCGATAATGATGATGCCGCCCTGCACGATCTGCTGGTAGATCGGGTTCAGGTTCAGCAGGTTGAAGCCGTTGCCGATCATCGCGAGCAGGAACACGCCCATCACCGAGCGCCAGACCGCTCCTTCGCCGCCGAGGATGCTCGTTCCACCGATGACGACGGCAGCGATCGTGATGAGCGTGTACTCGTTGCCGACGTTTGCCTGTCCCTGCGATATGCGCGAGGCCGCGAGCACGCCGGCCACGCCGGCGGCGAGACCGCAGAGGGCGAATGTCGACGTGCGCACGAGGTTGACCCGTACGCCGGAGAGTCGCGCCGCTTCGGCGTTACCGCCGATTGCGAAGATGTAGCGACCGAGCTTCGAGGCCCGGAGCGTCACGGTCGCCGCGAGGAAGACGGCGAGGAGCAGCCAGATCGAGTACTTGACGCCGATGAACGAGCCGTTGCCGAGCGTCGAGAAGCCGGGGTCGGACACTGTGACGAGATAGCCCCCGGTCATCACGCTCGCGACCCCGTAGAACATGAAGCTCGACGCGAGCGTCGCGATGAACGGGTTGATCCCGAGCACGGCAACGAAGATGGCATTCACGACCCCGAGGCCGAGGCCGACGAGCGCGCCGACCACGAGGCCCGGCCAGACACCGATGTGAGGCACCAGCTGGGTCGCAGCCACACCCGCGATCGCGAACATCGCGCCGACGGAGAGGTCGAAGCCCCCGCCGATGATCACGAGGGTCTGCGCGCACGCGATGATGCCCGCCGGCGCCATCTGGTCGAGAATGTTGAGCAGGTTCCCCTGCGTCAGGAAGACGTTGCTCTGCAGGCTGAGCACGATGAAGAGCACGACGACGCTGGCGACGATCCCGTACTCCCGCACGCGTCGCAGCGCCTTGAGGGCCTCGCTCCTCGCGCGGACGCCGGTGCGCGGCTTCTCGAGCTCGCCGACCACGCTCATGAACTCACCTCTCCGTTCGCTATGCCGACAACGTTTTCCTCACTCGCGCCGAATGCGGCGCGGATGAGACGCGACTCCGTCACGTCTTCGCCGTCGAACTCGGCGACGATGCGCCCAGCTCGCATGACGAGGACGCGATGTGGCAGACGCGCAACCTCCTCGAACTCCGAAGAGACCAGGATGACGGCCGCCCCGTCCGCGGCGAGCGCCGCGATCAGCTCGTGGATGGCCTCCTTCGCACCGACGTCGACGCCTCGCGTCGGCTCGTCGGCGATCAACACCTTCGGCCGGCCGAGCAGCCACTTCGCGAAGAGCGCCTTCTGCTGGTTCCCGCCGGACAGCCCTTGAACAGGCGCCGTGAGGCTGCTCGCCCGCAGGTCGACCTTCGTCGCGACCTCCGCGACGGCGCGCCGCTCCTGTCGCTGATCGACAAACGGACCACGGGAGATTCGCGCGAGATGCGGCAGCGAGACGTTCTCCCGGATCGACCGCCGCATGAGCAGGCCCTGATCCTTCCGCGACTCCGGCAGCATTGCGAACCCCGCCCGCACGGCGTCGCGCGGCCCGCGAATCCTCAACGTCCGTCCATCCAGCGTCACCGTGCCTTCGTCCAGCCTGTCGGCCCCGAAGATCGCCCGGACGACCTCTGAGCGCCCCGACCCCACAAGCCCCGCGAGGCCGAGAATCTCTCCAGCGTGCACGTCGAACGAGACGTCTTCGAAAGCACCGGCGCGCGACAGCCCGCGCACGGACAGCGTGACCGGAGCGGAGTCGACCTTCGTGCGCGTCGTCGACGTCTCGCGCTCGAGCGCGTGCCCGATCATCGCCGTGACGAGGCTCTCCGGCGTCTGCTCGCTCGCCGGCGAGGCCAGGACGACGTGGCCGTCTTTCAACACGGTGACGTCGTCGGCCAGTGCGAGGACCTCCTTCAGGAAATGCGACACGTAGACGACGGTGACGCCGTCGTTGCAGAGCTGCCGGATGATCTCGAACAGCCGCTGGTGGTCGGCGGCGGGCAACGCCGCGGTCGGCTCGTCCATGATGATCAGCCGCGCGTCACGCGCGAGTGCACGCATGATCTCGACCTTCTGCTGGTCGGCGACGCGGAGCGAATCGACCCGCACGTTCGGCTCGAGACCGAAGCCGGTGCGCTCGTTCAGCTCGGTGAAGCGCCTCCGCTGCTCGGCCGGCCGCAGAAACCCGGTGGCTCCGGGCTCGACGCCGAGGAAGACGTTCTCGACGACGGTCAACCGCGGCACGAGCGCCAGCTCCTGCGCGATCAGCGTGATCCGGGCGCGCAATGCCTCCCGCGGCGTCCGGAAATGCACTGCGACCCCGTCGACGAGCAGCTCCCCGCCGTCCGCCGCAGTCGCGCCCGCGATCACGCGGCCCAGCGTCGACTTGCCGGCGCCGTTCTCGCCGACGAGCGCATGCACGGTTCCGCGGCGGATGCGCACGTCGACCCCGACAAGCGCCTGCGCGCCGCCGTAGCGCTTCTCGAGACCGCGCGTCTCGACGTGCCAGTCAGGCGGGGACAGGGCCTCGACCCTGTCCCCGCCGTGTTGATCGTTCAGCGACACCTACGCGTGATACTGCGCCTTGAACGTCGCAGCGTTCGCGGGCGTCACCAGCGCGCCACCTGGCTCGAGCGTGTACTCGTCGACCCACCCCGGGATGCCCTTCTGGCCGTGAACCGCTGCGATCACGTACTTCGCCGCAAGCTGACCCTCGGTCTGCGGTACTGCAGCGACCGTGCCGAACCAGCGCTTCGCACGAATCGCCGCGATCGCCTCGGCACCGCCCCCGCTGCCGATCAGCTTGATCGGCTGCTTGACCCCGGCTGCCTTGATGGCCTGCTCGATCCCGTTCGTCATGACGTCGTACGCCGAAGCGGCGACGTCGATGCTCTGGTTCGCCGTGAGGATGTTCTGCATCACGGAGCGCGCCGTGCCGAGGTCGTACTTCCCCTCCTGGCGCGCGACGACCTTGACGTTCGGGTGCGCCTTGAGGACACCGTCGAGCCCACGGTTCCGCGCCGTCTCCAGCGGGAGCGTATTGATGCCCGGCATGTAGACGACGTTGCACGGATTCTTTGCCGCGCAGGCCTTGACGATGAGGTTCGCGAGCATCTGCCCGTTCTTGAAGTACGGCAGGGCGATCGTCGTGACCATGCCCGGAATCTGGTTCTTCGTCGCGATCGGATCGGGGCCGCAGTTGGCCGAGATACACGCGACCTTGATGCCCGCGGCGATCGCCTGGCGGATGGTCGGAGCGATGGCCCCACCGTCGTTGGGTGCGATCACGAACGCGTCGTACTGCTTGGAGGTGATCGCGTCCTGCAGCTGGTTCACCTGGGTCGGCGCGGTGAAGTCCTTCGAGTCGTAGACCTTCGCGACGACGCCGCCGTACTTCTTCGCGCCGGCCTGGAGACCCGTCAACTGCGCCTTCTGGTAGCTGTTCGAGAGCGAGCCGAGGAAATACGCGATGCGGACGGTCTTGCCCGCAGCGGGACGCGCGTTGCTGGAGCTCGACACAGGTGCGAGCGCACCGGCGACTGCCGCGGTTGCCACCACGATCACTGCGATGAACGTCGTTCGTCTTGAAAGAAGCACGTGCGGTTCCTCCTGTCCGTGACTTTGCCGAAGGTTCAGGTCGTGGGTGCCGCCGCGCGGTTCTCCGCACGGCGGGTGGCGGCGATCGCCTCGAGCGCGACCTTCGCGCCTTCGACGAGCGTCGTGAGCGGCAGGCTCGCCTGCGGGGGATCCTTGCGCGACGCCTCGGAGGGAACCGTGGGGATGTGGACGAAGCCCACAGGCACGTCGCGGGAGGACGTGTGGTCGAGCACGGCGTAGAAGCTCTGGTTGCAGAGATACGTGCCGGCCGTCTCCGAGACGGCCCCCGGGATTCCCGCGGCACGCCACGCCTCCACGACCGCCTTCACCGGCACGGTCGAGAGATACGCGGCGGGACCCCCTTCGAGCACTGGTGCGTCCACGAGCTGCGCACCCTCGTTGTCGGGGTAGGGGAAGTCGAGCACGTTCACCGCGACGCGCTCGATCGAGAACACGGCGCGACCGGGCCACACGCCGAACATCAGGACGACCTCCGGGTCGACCTCGTCGATCGCCGCACGCAGCAGCTCCGGCGTCCGCGCGGCCGAGACGGGGAAGACGCGTCCGACGACGCCGAGGCCGCCGATGGTCGTGCCGTCCAGGGCGCGCGCGATCTCGCCGCTCGGGTTCACCTCGGCGCCGTTGTAGGCGTCGAAACCGGTCACGAGCGTGACGTGCGACGTACCGCTAGCTTCGGGCACCGGCCTGGCCTCGCTCATCGGCTAATTGTAGGACAAGTGACATGTGGGATGATAACATCGCAGCCGTGACCCGTGCAAGCAGGTTCGACGGGCAGGGCGCACGCGTCGGCGTCGACGTCGGCGGGACGTTCACGGACCTCGTCGCGGTCCACGACGGGACGCTCGTCACAGCGAAGGTTCCGTCCGTGCCGCAGGACCAATCGCTCGGCGTCGTGTCCGCGCTCGAGACGTCAGGCGTTCCGTACGACGAGATCGGGCTCGTCGCCCACGGCACGACGGTCGCGACGAACGCGCTGCTCGAACGGCGAGGGGCGCGCACCGCGCTCGTGACGACTGCCGGCTTCCGCGACGTCATCGAGATCGCACGGCAGAACCGACCCTCCCTCTACGACCTGACCGCACCTCCCCCGGCCCCGCTCGTCCCGCGCGAGCTGCGCTTCACCGTCTCGGAGCGAATCGGCCCGGAGGGCGTTCACACCGAGCTCGACGAGCTGAGCGTTCGGCAGGCGGTCGACGACGTTCGCGCAGCCGGCGTCGACGCGGTCGCCGTCTGCCTGCTCTTCTCCTTCGCCGACCCCGCCCACGAACGGCGGATCCGCGACGCGCTGCGCGAGACGCTTCCCGACGTGTTCACGTCGGCGTCAAGCGACGTCTTGCCCGAGTTCCGCGAGTACGAGCGCTTTGCGACCACGACCGCCGACGCGTACCTCGGCCCGGGCCTTGCGTCGTACCTCAACCGACTCGCGGAGCGGCTCGAGGAGGCGGGACTGCCGCGCCCGGTCGTGATGCAGTCGTCGGGCGGCGTCATCGACGTGGCGACCGCCGCCGCGCTCCCGTCGACCTGCGTCCTCTCCGGCCCCGCGGCGGGCGTCGTGGCGGCGGCGTACGTCGCCGGACAGAGCGGCTACTCCGACCTCCTCACCTTCGACATGGGCGGCACGAGCACCGACGTCGGCCTCGTCCTCGACGGCGAGGTGCAGATGACGACGGGAGCGATGGTCTCGGGGATCCCGGTGCGGCACCCCATGGTCGACGTGCATACGGTCAGCGCCGGCGGCGGATCGATCGCCTGGATCGACAGCGGCCACGCGCTCCGCGTCGGCCCGCGCTCCGCTGGGGCCACACCGGGTCCCGCGTCCTACGGGCACGGCGGCGAGGACGTCACGGTCACCGACGCGGACCTCTTCCTCGGGCATCTCGAGGACGGCGCAACGCTCGGCGGCGAGGTCGTCCTGCGCCGCGACCTGGCGGCGGGGGCGATCTCGAAGCTCGCTGCGGACCTCCGCCTCGATCCGGTCGCCGCTGCAGAGGGCGTCGTCAGGATCGCCGAAGCCGAGATGGTCCGCGCGCTCCGCGTCATCAGCATCGAGCGCGGCATCGATCCGCGCGAGCTGACGCTGCTCGCCTTCGGCGGCGCCGGCGGCATGCATGCGTGCCGCCTCGCCGAAGAGCTGCAGATGACGCGCGTCCTCTTCCCGCGCGCGGCAGGCGTGCTCAGCGCGCTCGGGCTCGCCGTCTCCGATCTACGCCGCGACTACGTGACGCCGCTCTTCGGTCCGGTCGACGAGCTGAACGCCTCGCACCTCGAGACGGCGTTCGCCGCGCTCGAGGAACGCGCACGCGTCGAGCTCGAGACGCCGGCGCTGGAGCGCTCCGCCGACGTCCGCTACAGAGGCCAGTCGTTCGAGCTGACGGTGCCGGCCGCCGAGCATGCGGCGGTGGCGTCGGCCTTCCACGCGGCGCACGAACGGCGGTATGGGTACCACCTCACCGACACGCCCGTCGAGCTCGTCGCGCTACGGCTCGCTGCGCGTTCGCCGGTCCCGAAGCCCGCGCTCACCGTCCCGGCCGCAGCGCCGCGACCCGAGGAACGCACGCGCAGGGCACATTTCGGCGAGGGCTGGGTCGAAGCCCGAGTGGTCGAGATCGGCGCGCTGCGCCCGGGCGACACGGTTCCGGGGCCGGCCGTGGTCGAGCTCCCGGAGGCGACGTGCGTGGTCCGGCCGCGCTGGGACGCGACAGTCGACGAGACGGGCGCACTCGTGTTGGAGCGGCGATGACGTACAGATCCGATCCGGTCACGCTCTCCGTGTTCATCAGCGCGCTCACCGGAATCTCCGAGGAGATGGGCGCGGTGCTCGTCCGCAGCAGCTACTCCTCCAACATCAAGGAGCGTCGCGATTGCTCGTGCGCGCTCTTCGACGCACGGGGTCGCATGGTCGCGCAGGCGGAGCACATCCCCGTCCACCTCGGCGCGATGCCGGAGGCGGTCGCCGCGGTGATGTCGCGCGACCCCGCGCCCGGCGACGTGTTCGTGCTCAACGATCCGTTCTCCGGTGGGACGCACCTCCCCGACATCACCGTGGTGACGCCGATTCCGTACGACGACACGATCGTCGGGTACGCCGTCACACGCGCGCACCATTCCGACGTCGGCGGCATGCATCCCGGCTCGATGCCGAGCGACTCGCGCAGTATCTTCCAGGAGGGCCTGATCATCCCGCCGATTCGCCTGACTGTCCGCGGCGAGGAGCAGGACGAGGTGATGGAGCTCATCCTCGCGAACGTGCGCACACCGGACATCCGACGTGGCGACCTGCGCGCGCAGACGGCGGCCAATCGCGTCGGGTCGAACCGTCTGAACGAGTTGATCGAGCGACACGGCCTCGACTTCGTCGAGGCCGCGTTCGACGATGTGCTCGCGTACAGCGAACGCCGTACCCGAGCGGTGCTGCGCGATCTTCCGGACGGCACGTACCGCGCGATCACGGAGATCGAGGGCGACGGAATCACCACGGAGGACATCGCGATCGCGTGCACCGCCGAGGTGCGCGGCGATCAGATCTCCTTCGACTTCGCCGGGACGGCTCCGGCAACCGCGGGCAACGTCAACTGCCCGCTCGCGGTCACACGCTCGGCCTGCCTCTTCGCGTTGCGCGTCCTGCTGCCGGACGACGTCCCCACGAACGCCGGTATCGGGCGCGCGCTCGAGCTCTCCGCCCCCACGGCATCGCTGATCAACGCGCAGCACCCGTCGGCCGTCGTCGCGGGCAACGTCGAGACGAGCCAGCGCATCGCGGATGTTCTCCTGCAGGCCCTCGGGCACGCCGTCGACCTTCCTGCGGCCGGACAGGGGACGATGAACAACACGATCATCGGCGGTGCGGACTGGACGTACTACGAGACGATCGGCGGCGGGCAGGGCGCGAGCAGCAGCGGTGACGGCGCGTCCGGGGTGCACGTCGGCATGAGCAACACCCTGAACACGCCGATCGAAGCGCTGGAGCTCGAGTTCCCGCTCCAGGTCGAACGGTACGAATTGCGTGACGGCTCGGGCGGCCGAGGCGCGCACGCCGGTGGGGACGGCATAGTGCGCACTGTGCGCGTCCTCGAGCCGGCAGTGCTCAACCTTCTGACCGACCGTCGCCG
>JAOPYX010000311.1 GCA_025964535.1 Actinomycetes bacterium
TGACGCGCGAGCTTCGAGCGGCGCAGCCCGAGCGGCCCACGGTCCAGGTGATGTTGCCGCAGCGCCGCTCGACGACGCGTGCCCTCCAGCTCGGCGCGGCTGCAGCCGCAGTGGTGGTGGCCGCCGCCCTCGGCGGCCTGGCCGGCTCCATCTCGTCGCGCCACACGCCGACGCTGACCGTGGCGAGCAGCAGCCTCGGTCCGCTGCTCGACCGTGGCCGCGACCGTGGCAGCATCGCACTGATAGTGCCGCTGCGGCAGTGGCAGTCCCGGCGGACCGGCCCCTCCGTCGCCTTCTAGCGAGGCGGTTCCCCGGAGGGCTTGCGGAGCCCTTCGGATAGACTCACCGCGCTTTGGCAGGCGCTTTTCTGCGCGCCGCCCCGTCGCCCGACACACGCGTTCAGGAGACCCATGGCCGACCAGACCAAGAACGGCAACAGCACCGGCAGGATCGTCGAGATCAAGGGCGTCGTCCTCGACGTCGTCTTCCCGAACGGCCTGCCGGAGATCAATCACGCGCTCAAGATCCAGGCACCGGCGCCCGACGGCGACGGCACCGTGGAGCTGATCGCAGAGGTGCAGCAGCACCTCGGCGACGACCGCGTGCGCGCGGTCGCCATGGACACGACGGACGGCCTCGCGCGCGGCACCGAGGTCGTTGACACCGGCCAGCCGATCTCCGTACCGATCGGCGACCAGACGCTCGGGCGCATCTGGAACGTGATCGGCGACCCCGTCGACGGCAAGGCGGTCGCTTCCGGCGAGCGTTGGCCGATCCACCGCGATCCGCCGTCGTTCGACGAGCTCTCGCCGAAGACCGAGATCTTCGAGACGGGCATCAAGGTCATCGACCTGATCGCCCCCTATGTCCGCGGCGGCAAGATCGGCCTCTTCGGCGGCGCGGGCGTCGGCAAGACCGTGCTCATCCAGGAGCTGATCAACAACGTCGCGCAGCAGCACGGCGGTGTCTCCGTCTTCACCGGCGTCGGCGAGCGAACCCGTGAGGGCAACGATCTCTATCGCGAGATGGAGGAGTCGGGCGTCCTCCCGAAGGTCGCCATGGTGTACGGGCAGATGAACGAGCCGCCGGGAGCGCGCCTGCGCGTCGGCCTGTCCGGCCTGACGATGGCGGAGTACTTCCGCGACCAGGGACAGGACGTCCTGCTCTTCATCGACAACATCTTCCGCTTCGTGCAGGCGGGCTCGGAGGTATCGGCGCTCCTCGGCCGCATGCCGAGCGCCGTCGGCTACCAGCCGACCCTCGCCACCGAGATGGGGCAGCTGCAGGAGCGCATCACCTCGACGCGCACCGGCTCGGTCACCTCGATCCAGGCGATCTACGTGCCGGCGGACGACCTCACCGACCCGGCGCCGGCGAACACGTTCGCCCACCTCGATGCGACGACGACGCTCTCGCGCGCCATCGTCGAGAAGGGGATCTACCCGGCCGTCGATCCGCTCGACTCCACCTCGCGCGCCCTTCAGCCCGGTGTCGTCTCCGACGCGCACTACCGGACCGCGGGTCGCGTGCAGGAGACGCTGCAGCGCTACCGCGACCTGCAGGACATCATCGCGATCCTCGGCATCGACGAGCTCTCGGACGAGGACAAGCTCGTCGTGCAGCGCGCGCGCAAGGTCGAGCGCTTCCTGTCGCAGCCATTCTTCGTCGCCGAGGTGTTCACCGGCACGGCGGGCGAGTTCGTGAAGCTCGAGGACACGATCCGCGGCTTCACGGAGATCCTCGACGGCAAGCACGACGATCTGCCGGAGCAGGCCTTCTACATGGTCGGCCCGATCGAGCAGGCCGTCGAGCGCGCCCGCACGATGCAGGCCGAGCCGGCCGGCGCCGCCGCGTAACCGGAGCACTGATGGCCGACCATCCGCTCTTCTCCATCTCGGTCGTCACGCCGGAGGGCCCGGCGTTCGAGGGGGACGCCGAGATGCTGATCGTGCCCGGCGCCGCCGGCGAGATCGGCGTGCTCGCTCGCCATGCGCCGCTCGTCGCGATGCTGAAGGCAGGCTCGACGCGCGTGCACATGGGCGACGGCGTGGTCCAGGAGTTCGCGACAGGCCCCGGCTTCTTCCAGGTGCTCGAGGACCGCGCAATCGCGCTCGTCGACGCTGCCGTTGCCGCGGACGCGATCGACGTCGAGCGGGCGCAGCAGCAGCTCGAAGAGGCGCAGGCCGAGCTCGCGAAGCTCGAGGCGGGGGAGTCGACCGCCGACCGGTGGCAGCTAGAGCAGCGCATCCGCCACGCGGAGAACCAGCTCCGCGTCAGCGGCCGGCTCGGCTAGCGGCCGGGTCGCGACAGCACGTCGCCGTGGGACGGAGCACCTGCTCCGAGACTCCCGCGATGAGCCGGCAGGTACAGCCGCTCGACGTACTCGATCACCATGCGGTTCGTGCTGAACTGCGTGCCGAGCTCCGCAATCGAATGTCGCATCATGTCGATCCAGCGTCTCGGCAGCCCGTGCTCGTCGCGCTCGTAGTACGCGGGTAGCACCTGCTGTTCGAGCACGGCGTAGAGCGACTCGGCGTCTGCGAGATCCTGCTCCGCCTCGTTCGGGGCGACGTGCTGGTCGCCGATGGCGAATCCCACCGCGGGCGTATAGGCCTCGGCCCACCAGCCGTCGAGGATCGAGAGATTCAGCACGCCGTTCAGCGCCGCCTTCATCCCGGACGTCCCAGAAGCCTCCATGGGCCGCCGCGGCGTGTTGAGCCAGACGTCGGCACCCTGGACGAGCCGGCGCGCGAGCATCATCTCGTAGTCCTCGAGGAAGACGACACGGCCCGCCGCCGCGGGGTCCCGGGCGAAGTCGACGACGTGCTGGATCACGTCCTTGCCGCCTTCGTCTGCCGGATGCGCCTTGCCCGCGACGAGGACCTGGATCGGCCGCTCGGGATCGCTTAACAGCCGCGCCAGACGCTCCGGCTGGCTGAACAGCAGCCCGGCGCGCTTGTAGGTCGCGAAGCGCCGCGCGAAGCCGATCGTGAGCACCTCCGGATCGAGCGTGTCGGCGCCACGAGTGCGGGCGACGAACTCGAGCATCCGCTGCTTGGCCGCTCGGTGCGCAGCCCAGATCACCTCGTCGGAGAGCTCGAGCGCGCGCTCGAAGTCCGGCGCCGTGTAGCCGAGGAGATCCTCCAGCTCGTCGGAGATCCAGGTGCGTCCGTGTACGCCGTTCGTGATCGAGGTGATCGGCACCTCGTCGGCGGGCAGCTCGGGCCAGAGCGGTCGCCACATCTCGCGTGACACAGCTCCGTGGAGCGCGGCGACGCCGTTCGCGTAGGACGACGTGCGCAGTGCGAACGGCGTGAGGCCGAAGACGCTGTCATCGGGCTGGACCTTCCCGAGCTCGGCGAACTCCGGCCACGAGAGGCCGCAGCGCTCGACGAGTGCGCCGACGTTTCGCTCCACGAGCTCCGGGTCGAAGACCTCGTTCCCGGCCGGCACGGGGGTGTGTGTCGTGAAGACGCTCGAGCTCCGGAGGCGCTCGAGCGCCTCCGTGTGGTCGAGCCCCTCGTTCTCCACGAGCTTGCGCAGCCGCTCGAGCTGGAGGAACGCCGAATGTCCTTCGTTCATATGGAAAACCGTCGGCGCGAGGCCAAGCCTCTCCAGCACACGCACGCCGCCGATGCCGAGCACGAGCTCCTGGCGCAACCGGTTTTCACGGTCGCCGCCGTAGAGCTTGTCGGTGACGCTGCGGGCCCAGTCGGGGTTGCCTTCGATCTTCGTATCGAGGAGATAGAGCGAGACGCGGCCGACCTGCGCGCGCCAGACGCCGATCCGAACAGGCACGAGGTTTCCGCTGTCGTCCGCGAGCTCGACGATCGGTGCCATCGGCACGAGCGTGAGCGGCAGCCTGCTCGTATCGTTCTGCGGGAAGCGCTCGACCTGCCGGTCGCCCTCGTCGAGCCGCTGCCGGAAGTAGCCACGGCGGTAGAAGAGACCGACAGCGACGAGGGGGACGCCGAGCTCCGACGCCGCCTTCAGGTGGTCGCCGGCGAGGATGCCCAGGCCTCCGGAGTAGATGGGCAGGCTCTCGTCGAGCCCGAACTCGGCGGAGAAATAGGCGGCGAGGAAATCGTCCGGCATGTCCTGCTCTTGCCACCACGTTCGGCGCTCGCACTCGACGGCGAGCCGCTCTTGCACCCGTCCGAGGCGTACGGCGTACTCCGGCGTCAGCGCACGGCTCAGATCGTCGTCGGTGAGCTCGGACAGGAGCGCTGTCGGATTGTGCCCGAGTGCGGCGAAGCGCTCCGGCGCAAGATCGGCGAACAGAGCACGAGCACCCGGAGTCCAACTGAACGAGAAGTTGCTCGCGATCTCGGTGAGAGTCTCGCGCAGCGTCGCTGCGTCGTGAACCTCCTGCATATCGGCGCACCCTAGCGACTGGCGGGCCTTGCTAGCCTTCATTACCCGGAGAGCTTTGACAGGCAGCTTGGCGACCGGGTTACCAAACGCCTTAGGAGCCGCGAGTTCCGGCAAACGCGCCTCGTTCCGTGACCGAGTGAGGGCATCGGGAAACGGCATCGGCTAGGCGAGATCTCCGACGACTTCGCGCAGGTGAGCACCGATCGCGGACAGGTTCGAGTGGACGTACGTGTCGCTCGTGGTGCGAATCGACTCGTGCCCTAGAAGCGCCTGGATCTCTTCCATCGCCATGCCGAGCTCGCGCAACCGGGTCGCGAACGAGTGCCGGGTCATGTGCGGCTTGCGGTGTCGAACGTCGGCGGCGGCAAGAGCCTTGACCCACCACTGGTCGAACGTCGTGTTCCCGATCGGTCTATGCCTGCGCACGCGTCCGCCGCCCGGTCGTGAGCCCCACAGGTGGTCGTCGTGGCCGATCCCTTCGAGCGTGAGCAGTTCGGCGGCCGCGATGGAGACTCGTCCGATCATCGGCACCCGTCGCGTCTTGCTGCCCTTCGCGCCTTCTGTGATGATGATCTGTCGCTGTCCGAGGTCGAGCCGTTTCCCGGTCAGATAGCGCGCCTCAGCCCTGCGTAGACCGCCCCAAAACATCAGCGTCAGGAGGTGGCCATCTGGGGAGGGGAGCGCGCACAGAGCATCCGACTCGGCTTCGGTGAAGAGGTCGTAGCTGCGGTTCGCGCGGTACGGGATTGCAGGCAGGAGCGCGACGGGGTTGCCGGGGATCCTGCGCGTCGTGTAGCCCCACTTGAACCACGAGTTGAGCGCCGCCTTGTTGATGTGCCGGCTGCGTGCGGGGAAGAGGGCGAGCACGTGCATCAGGTCGCCATCGGTGAAGTCCGCGAACGCCGTGTTTGGGAAGGCCCGGAGCAGGACGGCGCAGGTCCTCTCGTAGGTGTCGAGTGTGCGCGCGGCCTTGTTTCCTACCTCGAGCCACTTGAGCCAATCGCTGAGGTCGCGCGCTGCGACTGCCTCCCGATGCCGGGAGTCCTTCAGAGGGTCGAGAGCATATACCTGGGCTGCGCTCACCCCTCCACCCCCAGCACGTCCAGCGCCATCTCATCCGAGTGCGCCTCGCAGAAGTGCAGCCGCCCAATCGGCGTGTCCTGCTCGAAGACGGGGTCGGCGGTGCACTCCGCGTAGGCGCAGATCGAGCCTGCGATCTCGGGCGGGGCGAGGGGCTTGCGACGGGCTTCGATGGCGGCGGCTTCGAGACTTGGGCAGTCGCAGTCGGGCGGATCCTCGCCGCAGCCAAGGCAGATCAGGTGCTCGGCAGGTTCACCCTGGCCGCACTCGCAAAGCACGATCTGGCTCGCCTTGCACGTCGGGCACACGTCGCCCTCAATGAGAACGCTCACCGCTCGCTCGATTCCATCGTGAGGTCAACAGCCTGCGCCCGCCACCAGTACGGCTCGTCGGGCATCAGCTCGAAGCTCTCCTCGGAGTCGGGCTCGACCCAGCCCTCGGGGAAGTAGACGACGATGAAGCGGCGGGCGCCGCGATGGATGCGGGCGAGGATCTCAGGCACCGAGGATCTCCTTCGCGCGCATCACCATGCGGAACGCGTCCGGGTCACCGCCACGGTCAGGGTGCGTGGCGAACATCGCCGCGCGCAGGTCGCCAAGTCCGTACTCGTCGAGCACTGCGCGCGCCTGCTCGACCGTTTGCACGGCGTCGGCGGGGTCGGACGACGTCTGCTCGATCGCACGCCAGCCGGTGTATTGCTCGCCCCGCTTTGTGACGCCGTACCGGTCGACCTTGCGGAGCGCCTCCATCGCGAGCGCGATCGCGCGCACGTTGTCGTCCCACACGGTGAACGTGTCGACCGCGTACTTCAGCGGTCCATACTTCGAGTCGAACGCGAGGATGACGCCGGGGTGTGATGCTTTCGCCTGCGCGCGCGGCTTCCCGTCCAAGCGGAAGTGCCGCTCGTCGATAGCGATCTGGAAGACCACGTTCTTCGCGTCGAGGAACGAGAGCTCGCGCTCGAGCAACGTAATCGTGCGGCCCCACGGCGAATCGAACGGCGCGCGCTTGCGGTACGTCGTCAGCTCTCCGGGCCACATGTCGATCGGGCGGAAGGTGATATCGCTGTACCTCACGCGGCCACCGCCTCAGCCTCGACCGCATACCCGTCCTCGACCCTGGACACGCCGCCGTCTTTCACGACGCAGAGCACTTGGTCAAAGGAGTCGCGGAGAGCGGTCCCGGACTGCGTCACTACGTAGATGCGCGAGAACTCGCCGAGCAGCCCGCGCAGCGATTCAATGAGCGCCTCGATGCCCGCCTGATCCAGCCAGCGCGGCTCGTCGATGACGAAGAGCCGAGAGCGCGAGCCGCTGCGGCCGGCGAGCAACCGACCGAGCGCGACACGGAGCGCGATCGAGACGCGCATCTTCTCGCCACCCGAGAGCTTCCGGTACGGGGACTCCCCGGTGTCGGTGACGATCACCACCTCGAGCGTGTCCGCGAGCGCCCCGTCCTTCTTCTCGCGCTGCGTCCTGAGCTCGACCTGGAACGGCGTGCCGAGGTCGGCGAGCACGCGTGCTGTCTCCGTCTCGATGTACGGGATGACGGCGGTCTCCAGGATCAGCGCGGGCACGCCGTTCAGGCCGCACGCTTTCTCCAGGCGAACGCGCGTGTCGATCGCGCGGTGGAGCTCTGCGGTGCGTGTCGCGGCTTCCGCGAGCGCCTGTTCGGCGGCGGCCATCTGGACTCGGCGCTCGTCGAGGCGAGCTCGGAGAGAGCGCGCTGCGTCGAGAGCGGCTTTGGCGGCGGTGAGGCGGTCGCCCGCGAGTCGTCCCTCCTGCTCGATGCCGGAGAGGTCGAGCGGCTCGCCGATTGCGGCGAGAGCG
>JAOPYX010000317.1 GCA_025964535.1 Actinomycetes bacterium
GAGGGGGCGGAGCGCTGGCTCCTGACCTACGCCGACATGATCACGCTCCTGCTCGCCCTGTTCATCGTGCTCTGGTCGATCTCCTCGGTGAACATCTCGAAGTTCTCGGAGCTGAAGGCATCGCTGCACCAGGCGTTCTCGGGGAAGATCGTCACCGGCAGTCCCTCGATCCTGTCGGGCGGGCCGGCGGCGTTCCAGCCGCAGGGAACGCAGGTTCCGAACGTCCAGCCCACGCCGAGCTCGACCGCCATCCCGAACGTCTCGGCCGCGATCAAGCTGCAGATCATCCACTCGCTCGCGCAGCAGGACCTGCAGAATCTCGCCCGGCTCAAGCAGGACGTCGACCGGTACGCCCACGACCACGGGCTCTCCCACCAGCTGCAGACCACCGTCGACGAGCGCGGGCTCGTCGTCCGTGTGCTCACCGACCAGCTGCTCTTCGCCCCGGGCGACGCCGTCCTCGCACCGCAGTCGACCCCCCTGCTCGACCACGTATCGCAGCTGTTGAAGCTCAACGGGCTCGCGAACCCGGTGCGAGTCGAGGGCAACACCGACGACACCCCCATCTCGACGGCCGAGTTCCACTCGAACTGGGAGCTCTCCGCCGCCCGCGCCAGCGCCGTGCTCACGTTCCTCTTGTCGCGCGGCGTGGAGCCACGTCGCCTTTCCCTCGCCGGCTACGGCGACCAGCGGCCGATCGCCACCAATACGACCGCGGACGGCCGGAGCCGCAACCGTCGCGTCGACATCGTCGTCCTTCGCCGAAGCTAGTCAGGAGCCCCGCTCATGAAGAAGAAACTCAAGTTCATCGTCCCCATTCCGATTCTCCTCGTCGTGGTCGCCGCCGCCTACATGTTTCTGCTCGCCCCGAAGAAGGCGCTGGCGAAGCCCCCGAAGGTGGACGGCACGCTCGTACAGCTCGCGCCCGAGTTCATCATCAATCTCGCCGGCGGCCACTACGGCAAGCTGACGATGGCCCTGTTGCTCTCGAAGCCGCCGGTCGCCGCCGCAAGCGCGACCGCAGCGGTCGTATTGCCGGAGGATTCCGTCATCCGCTCGGTGATCACCGACCAGCTGACGGGCCACGACCCGAGCGAGCTCACCGGCCGGGCCTCGCGCCATGACCTCCTTGCCCGCCTGCTCAAGACCTTGAAGGCCTCGACAGACGAGCCGATCACGAAGGTCCTGATCACGGACCTCGCGGTGCAGTAATGGAAGCCCACGAGATCATCCCCGAGTTCGCGGCTCCTTCGGCGGAGCTCGAGAGCGTCGTCGAAGCGCAGGTGATCGAGCTGCCGCCGGCGGACGCCGTGGCGTACGAGTCGCTCGGTGCCGGCGTCACGAGCGGCGCGGCCGGCGACCTGTCGCTCGTCCTCGATGTGCCCGTCGAGCTCGCCGTCGAGGTCGGACGGACGACGATGACGATCCGCGAGACGCTGGCGATCACGCCCGGCTCGATCATCTCGCTCGACCGGATGGCGGGAGAGCCTGTCGATCTCCTCGTCAACGGCCGGCGCATCGCACGGGGCGAGGTCGTGGCCGTCGACGAGGAGTTCGGGCTGCGGATTACGGAAGTGGTCGGCACCGTACGCCCGGGCGACCACTGATACTTACGAAGCGATGCGCTCCAGCGTGCCCTCGTAGCTCTCGAGCTCGATCCGCAGCTTGCGGCGGGCGGAGGAGAGGATCTGCGAGACACGCGACTCGGTGACGCCCAGCATGCGGCCGACCTCGGCCCCCTGGACGTGATGGACGTGGATGAGCCCCAGGACCTGGCGCTCCCGATCCGACAGCGTCGCCATCGCGGCGCGGAAGGTGTCCGACCGCTCGCCCGCGAGCAGCGCGCGCTCCGGGTCGTTGTGGCCGACCGGTGCGGCGATCGTCTCGCCGATCTCGGTCTGCTGCTCCTGACCGCGGCTCGTCGGGGTGTTGAGCGAGACGACGTGCGCGCGGTCGAGCTCGCCGAGCGTCGTGCGAAGGTCCTGAACCTCGATCTTCAGGTCGCCGGCCAGCTCTTCCTCGCTCGGATGCGTACCCGTGCGGGCGAACCAGGCGTCCTGCGTCCGCTCGATCGAGCGGGAGAGAACGCGCGAGGAGCGCGAGACTCGATCGAGGCGACGGAGCTCGTCGACGATGGCGCCGGTCACGCGCATCCAGGCGTACTGCTCGAACGTCGCACCCTTGACTGGATCGAAGCGATCGACCGCCTCGACGATGGCGACGAGGCCGCACGACACGAGATCGTCGAGCTCGCAGTGGGTCGGGAGCTCGCGAACCTTCTTCGACGCGAGGTACTTGACCATCGGCGAGTAGGCGAGGATCAGGCGGTCACGCGCCTGCGAGTCGCCACGGGTCGTCCAGGCGCGCCAGAGAGCTTCGGCCTCTGATGCTGTGAGCCGGCGTACGGTCGGAGCAGTCATTAGGTGAAACCTCCGCAGGTGATAGGGGGACGAGCTGACTTATTGAGCATCGATCCGGATCCGCCCCCGCCCCATTCCGTGCGTCGTGAGCCGCGCGTCACGGCACCGCGAGGACCGCATCCCCGCTACCGGGGATGCCCCTCACGCAGATCGAGGACGAATCGCGGCTTCCGCTCAATCAGGCAGCGAGCGCGACGATTACGCCGACGCTGTGTGCGTCCGTCGTCTCCTCGCGCGCAGCGGCGCCGCCGCGCTCTTTGCGTGGGTGGTAGCCGCCGCGTTCGCTCCTACCGCCCTGGGCACCGGGGGATTTCAGCGTGACCAGACGCCGCTGCCGGCCCAGCTGAGCAACCCGAAGACGCCGGCCGCCGCCCATACCGCCGGGACAGGCGGCACGCTCGCACGGACGATCGTCGGCATGGCGATCGTGATCGCCGTCATCTTCGGCGTCTACTGGCTGCTGAAGGCCTATGCGCGCGGCAAGGCAAAAGGCCCGAAGGGCGACGGCCGGATGGAGATCGTCGCCACGACTCCCCTTGCGCCCAATCGCGCACTCCATCTCGTCCGCGTCGGCGACGGCCTGATCCTCGTCGGGAGCACCGAAGGCGGTATCTCCACGATCCAGACGTACTCACGCGAGGACAGCGAGCTCCTGCAGGCGCAGATCGATGCCGAGGAAGACCCGCTCTGGCCGGTTGCCGTCGGTACCGGGCTCGGGGATCGCGACGTCAAGAGCAGCTTCATGGCCGAGCTTCGCCGCAGGACGGCCCGCCGGTGAGCCTGATCGCGGTTACGAACGTGACCACCAGCGGCACCTCGACGCCGGTCCAGGTCCTCGTTCTCCTGACGCTCATCACCGTGCTGCCGGGCGTGCTCTTCGCCCTCACCGGCTTCACCCGGATCCTCATCGTTCTCGGGTTCGTGCGAAACGCGCTCGGGACGCCCACGACGCCCCCGAATCAGATCCTCGTGGGCATCGCGTTCTTCCTCACGCTCTTCGTGATGGCGCCGACGTTTCGCCAGATCGAGAAGCAGGCCGTGAAGCCGTACATGAACCACTCGATCTCGCAGAAGGTCGCGCTCGAGCGCGCCGGCGAGCCGCTGCGCACCTTCATGTTCAAGCAGACGAGGACATCCGATCTCGCACTCTTCGTCGACCTCGCGCATGGCAAGCGGCCGCGGACCCGCGCCGACGTGCCGAGCCACGTCCTGATCCCGGCGTTCATCATCTCGGAGCTCAAGACGGCATTCCAGATCGGCTTCCTGATCTACCTGCCGTTCCTGATCATCGACATGGTCGTCGCCTCGACGCTCACCTCGATGGGAATGATGATGCTGCCGCCCGCACTCATCTCGCTGCCGTTCAAGATCCTGCTGTTCGTGCTCGTCGACGGCTGGCACCTCGTCATCCAATCGCTCGTCAACTCCTTCCACGGATGAACCAGGACACCGTCACCCAGCTCGCCATGCAGGCGATCACGGTCACGTTCAAGGTGGCCGGCCCGTTCCTCGTCGCCGGGCTGATCGTGGGCCTCATCGTCTCGATCTTCCAGGCGGCGACGTCGATCCAGGAGGTGACGCTTTCCTTCATCCCGAAGATCGTCGTCACCGGAGCGGTGATCGCAATCGGCGGCCCGTGGATGCTCAGCCAGCTGATGTCGTACACGCAGGCGCTCTACCTGAGCATCCCCTCGCTCGTCGGACCGTAGGCGGAATGAACGTCTCGCTCCCGCAGATCGCGACGACCCAGCTCATCGGCTACATCCTCGTGTTCTGCCGGGTCGGCGGCCTGTTCGTGCTCGCGCCGATCTTCTCGGGTCGCATGATCCCGGCTCAGGCCAAGTTGATTGTGGCCGGGGCGATCTCGTTCGCGATCATGCCGCTCGTCACGCACGGCGCCGGCATGCACGGAAAGCCGCTGCCGACGGACCTGACGCTCGTCCCGCTGATCATGAAAGAGATCCTCGTCGGGCTCGCGATCGCGCTCTCGCTCGGCGCCCTTGCTGCGGGCGTCGCGGCGGCGGCGTCGCTGCTGGACACAACGATCGGCTTCTCGTTCGCCGAGCTCGTCGATCCGCTCACGCAGACGCAGTCGGCGGTCGTCGGGCAGCTCTACAGCCTCTTCTCCGTACTGGTCTTCCTGATGATCGGCGGCGACCACCTGATGATCCAGGGGATCGCGGCGAGCTACCGACTCGTACCCCTCGGACAGATTCCGAGCTTCGCGCAGTTCGGTGCACTGGCGCAGCACGACCTGGGCCAGGTCTTCGTGATCGGCCTCGAGGTGGCGGCGCCCGTGCTGATCTCCCTCGGGCTCGTCGACGTCGCGCTCGCGCTGGTCGCCCGGGCCGTTCCGCAGATGAACGTCTTCATCGTCGGACTGCCCGCCAAGATCCTCGTCGGCTTCGGCGCGATCGCCGCGTCGCTCCCGTTCGTGACCGGGCACCTCCAGGACGAGCTCCAGCAGGCCGTCTTCCAGGCGCTCGGCGCACTGCGAGTGCACTGACCGTGTCCTCCAAGGACGACAAGACCGAGAAAGCAACACCGAAACGACGAAGCGAGGCCCGCGCGAAGGGTCAGGTCGCGCGCTCGCAGGACCTCAACTCGACCGTCGGCCTGCTCGCAGGCTTCGCCGCCCTCGTGATCGGCGGGCCGCACATGCTCGTGCAGCTCAAGGAGGTCGTCATCCGCGGGCTCGCGCAGGCAGGCGATACGCAGCTCGCGACCCTCCCCGGGCTCAGCTCGCTCCTGTGGTGGGCGATGCGTTCCTTCGCCGGCGCCATCGGGCCTGTCGTGATCGCCGCGGGGCTCGCAGGCCTGCTGGCCAACATCGCCCAGGTGCGGCTCAAGTTCACACCGTCGGCGGTCAAGCCGACCTTTTCCAAGCTCAACCCCGGGAGCGGGCTGAAGCGCGTGTTCGGCACCGGCGGGCTCGTCGAGACCGGCAAGGCGCTCGCCAAGCTCGCCGCCGTCGGCGGCGTGGCCTTCATCACCGTCTGGCCGAAGCTCCCGAAGCTCGGTGCGCTCACCGGGATCCCGCCGGCGTCGCTGCTCTCGCAGCTCGGCGGCCAGGTCGTCTCGATCGTCGTCCGCGTCGGCGCGATGCTGCTCGTTCTCGCCGTGGCCGATTGGTTCTGGCAGCGACATCGCCTCGAGAAGACGCTCAAGATGACGAAGGCCGAGGTGAAGTCGGAGGCGCGCCAGAGCGACTTGGCGCCGGAGGTCCGCGGCGCGATCAAGCGCAAGCAGTTCCAGCAGGCCCGCAAGCGCATGCTCGCGGAGATCCCGAGCGCGGACGTCGTCGTCGTCAACCCGACCCATTTCGCGGTCGCGCTCCGCTACGACGGGACAACGCCCGCGCCCGAGCTCGTCGCGAAGGGCCTCGACCACATCGCAGCGGCGATCCGCGCCGCTGCGGAAGAGCACGGCGTGCCGATCGTCAGCGACCCGCCGCTCGCCCGCACCATCTACCGGCAGGTAGAGATCGGCTCGATGATCCCCGAGGAGCTGTTCGCGGGCGTCGCCGAGGTGCTCGCGTACGTCTATCGCATCGCCGGACGCCGCAAGCGCGCCCAGCGTCCCGGCCGCCGCGCGATCGCCCGCGCGTGACTCAACTGCCGCCGGCCAGGGTCGATTACACGAACGCCGTGCGACCCGGATGCCGTCCCATCCCGTTGTCCACACCGGCCCCGGAACGGGGTCGCTGAGCCTTGGACGCGATCATGACCCGCCTGCTGAAGCACAGCGATCTGGCGGCGGTCATCGGCGTCCTCATGGTCGTCGTGATGATGATCGTCCCGCTCCCGTCGGGACTGTTGAGCATGCTCATCACGCTCAACATCGCGGGCGCGCTCGCCATCGTCACCTCGACGATGTACATCAAGCGGGCGCTCGACTTCTCGGTCTTCCCGTCTCTCCTGCTCCTCACGACCCTCTTCCGTCTCGCGATCAACGTGAGCGTCACGAGGCTCGTGCTGGTGCACGGCGACGCGGGCAGCGTCATCTCGGCGTTCGGCACCTTCGTGGTCGGCGGCAACCTGGTCGTCGGCCTCGTCGTGTTCCTCATCCTGGTCGTGATCCAGTTCGTCGTGATCACGAACGGCGCAGGCCGCGTGGCGGAAGTCGCAGCCCGCTTCACCCTCGACGCGATGCCGGGCAAGCAGATGGCGATCGACGCCGATCTCAACGCCGGCCAGATCACCGAGGACCAGGCCCGGACGCGGCGCACGGAGATCGCGCGCGAAGCGGACTTCTACGGCGCGATGGACGGTGCCTCGAAGTTCGTGAAGGGCGACGCCATGGCGGGCGTGATCATCGTCTCGATCAACCTCCTCGGCGGGATCGTCGTCGGCGTCCTCCAGCACCACATCTCGTTCGGTACGGCGATCCACACGTATTCGCTGCTCACCGTCGGTGACGGGCTCGCAGCTCAGATCCCCGCGCTCCTCATCTCCACCGCGACGGGCATCCTCGTGACGCGGTCGGCGTCGAGCGGCGACCTCGGCACCGAGATCACGACGCAGATCCTCGGTCAGCCGCGCGTGCCGATGACGGCCGGCGGCGTGATCCTCCTCATGGGCCTCGTGCCCGGTCTGCCGAAGATCCCGTTCTTCGTCGTCGGCGGCCTGCTCATCCTCGTCGGCCGGGCCATGCGCGGCAGGGTCGCGGACGAAGCCGGTCTCGCGCTCGCTGCAGCCGAGGAAGAGAAGCTCGCCGCGGCGGTTCCGGTCGATGCCGTGGTCGGCGCGCTTGCCGTCGACCCGCTCGAGCTCGCGATCGGGTTCGGCCTCGTTCCGCTCGTCGACAAGACATCGGGCGGTGCGTTGCTCGCGCGTGTCGGCGTCGTGCGGCGTCAGATCGCGAGCGAGTTCGGCATCGTCATCGCACCGGTACGCATCCACGACGAGATGGCACTCGAGCCGCACGAGTACGTCATCCGTGTCCGCGGCAGCGAGGTCGCGCGCTCACGCTCGATTCCCGGCCACCGTCTTGCGATGGACCCGGGCGACGCCGTTCCCGGCCTGGCGGGCATTCCGACGATCGAGCCCGCGTTCGGGCTTCCCGCCGTCTGGATCGAAGAGGGCGCGCAGGCAGAGGCCGAAGCACTCGGCTACACGGTGGTCGACACCGAGTCGATGATCGTCACGCACCTGACCGAGACGATCCGCGCGCACGCCGCCGAGCTCCTCACGCGCCAGGAGGTCAAGCAGCTGCTCGACACCCTGCGCGAGCAGAACGCGGCCGCGGTCGAGGACGTCGTCCCGGACAAGCTCGGGCTGGGCGAGGTGCAACGCGTCCTGCAGCAGCTGCTCCGCGAAGGCGTGTCGATCCGCGACCTCGGCGCCATCCTGGAGTCGATCGGCGACCGCGCGGCGATCACGCGCGACCCCGCCACCCTGGTCGAAGCCGCCCGCCAAACACTCTCCCGGTCGATCACGGCCGGTTACCTCGATGAGGAGCGCACCTTGCACGCAATCACGATCGACCCCGGCACCGAGCAGGAGATCCTCGAATCGCTCGCGCAGACCCCCGACGGCGAGCGCCTGGCGATGGAGCCTTCGCGCGCCGAGGAGCTCATCGGCGCGCTCATGCGCGAGGTCGAGAAGTCGACGTCGCTCGGCCATCGCCCGGTGCTGATCTGCTCGACGCGCATCCGCCGGCACGTGCGCGGCCTGATCGAGCAGGGATTCCCGCAGCTGCCGGTGCTCTCGTACAACGAGATCGCTGCCGGCATCCGCGTCGACACGACCGGTAGCGTCGAGCTCGCGGGCCTCGCGGTGGCCGCATGAGCGCCATGGCGGAACGCCGCGCCTTCCGCGGCGAGACGCTCGAGGACGCGCTGCGGCTCGTGCGTGACGAGCTCGGGCCCGACGCGATCGTCGTGCGCCAGCGCGAGGGCGTCGTCGGCGGCGTCGGCGGCTTCTTCGGCCGCCGTTGCGTGGAGCTCGAGGTCGAGACGCCCGCCCATCCGTCGGGCCGCTCGCCGGAGCCGCTCGACGGCGCCGACCTCTGGGCCGAGGACTCCTGGGCTGAGCCGATGCCCACCGGAGATATGCCGACCCGACTGAAGCCCGCGACGCCGCGGGCAATCCCGCCGCGTGCCGTCATCGACCTCTATGACTCCGGCGAGGCGCCGTCGACCGCGATTCCGGTTGCCGCCGAGGCTCCCCACCCGGTCATCGACACGCCTGAAGCCGCGTTCACGACGCCGCTCGACCGGTACCTCAGCGCCGCCGACGAGCCTGAGCTCGCCACCATGGAGATGGACGCGCTGCACGAGCCCGAGCCGGAGAGCCCACTCGTCCGCACGCTCTACGAGCAGGCATCGCCGTTCGCGGACGAGCTCGCACAGGCCTTCGAGCGCACCGAGCTCGAGACACTCCCAGTCATGTCGTCGGACACTGCTGTCGCGCTGGCGCCGATCGCCGAACCGGAACAGGTTGCCGAGCCGGACCTGCTGCCGGCTCTCGCCGAGCCGATTCGCGTGCTCGCCGAGCAGCGGCCCGCACCTGCGCCGGTGTTCGATCCAACCGGCATGTGCCGTCGCCTCGTGATCGCCGGCCTCGACGAGCGCCTCGCGCGCGACGTCGTCGCCGAGGCCGAATCCGAGCTCCGTCTCTTCGATCCGACCGAGCCGTTCGACCGGCAGGTGCGGTCGGCCCTCGCGCGGCGGATCCGCGTGGCCCGGTCGAGCCGGCGCAAGGGACGCCGGGTCGTTGCACTCGTCGGCCCGTCCGGCAGCGGCAAGACGCTGACGGCTGCACGCCTCTGCCACGCGTACGGAACGTCCGGACGCAGCGTTGCGGCGCTCAGCCTTCAGCACCTGCGGGAAGCATTCGAGCTCGCCCAGCAAACGCAGGGGCTCGACGTCGAGCTCGCGGTGGCCGCCGACAGCACGACCTTGCAGCTCGAGCTCCAGCGGCTCGCTCCCGCAGACCTGCTCGTCGTCGATACGCCGGCCATCGACCCCCACGACGAGGATCGGCTCGGGCTCCTCACGCTGCTGCTCGATCTCGTCGGCGCGGACGAGACCCACCTGCTGATGCCCACCTCCCTCGGCACCGACGACGCGCGAATGCTCCTCGACACGGTCGCCCCCGCACTCGGCGTCGACCGCCTCGTCTTCACGCATCGCGACGGGCCCGGCAGAGCGTGCGTCGGCGTCTCGGCCGCGATCCGCTCGAAGCTGCCGGTCTCGTTCACCGCCACCGGCGGCGCCTGGGGCCTCCGCCCGGCGGACGCGTACGCACTCGCGGGAGACATCCTCGGATGAAGCACCTCCCCGATGTCGGAGAGCTCGTCCTCGTTCGCATCGGCGGCGAGGAGACCGTGCTGCGGTCGCGCGTCGAGGACACGCGGACGCCGGGCTTCGTCTCGATCGCCATCCCGTCCGACGGGACGACGGAGCACGAGCTGGAGCGCATGACGGCGGTCACCCTCGAATGGATCGTGCTGAGCGGCCTCGGCTCGGTCACCGGAACGGTGGACGGCCGGATCAACGTCGGCGTGCCGGCTCTCAGCATCAAGCTCGACGCGGCGCCCATCGTGAACCAGCGCCGCGAGCACGCGCGGGCCGAGCTCGTGCTCGAGCTCGAGCTCCAGTTCGCGGGCGCTGACTCCGAGCCGATCTCCGGCGTGACGCTCGACGTGAGCGGCGGCGGGCTGCGCGCCGTCGTCTCGGTCCCGCTCGAGCCGGACTCGCTCGTCCACGTCTCGGTCGAGCTGCCGTCCGGCCTGCCCGTCGACGCACTCGCGCGCGTCGTCGATCAACGTGACGACGGCGTCGTCGCTCTCAAGTTCGAGGAGATCGTGCCGGGTGACCGGGAGCGGCTGATTCAGGCCGTGTTCAACTCGTACCGGAGCGCGGCACTGGTGCGGAGGCCCGGATGATCGACAGCCGGACACCGCCACTCATCGCGCCGGCGAACGATGTGCGCGCCGCCGCCGGCATCCGGCGCTCCAAGGCGCGGGCCGCGCTCGCCGGTTTCGCGGTCGCCGGCTTCGCCGCGTACGGGCACGGCGACCTGCTCTTCAACGTCGGCGTCCACGCTCTCGAGGGCGGCATCGTCGGGTACCTACTCGGCTGGATCGTGTCGCTGACGGTCTGGCGCCGCATCATGCGCGCCGAGACCCGGCACGCGATCGACATCCTTCGCGCACAGGCCGACGAACGTGAGGCAAGGGCGGCAGCACAGGCACAGAGTGAGGCGGCGACTGCGGCGTGAGCGCCATCCCGCCGATCGAGCCGGCCCGGCCGAGCCACCGCCCACGCCCGGTTCGACGTCGTACGCCGGAGGAAGAGCGGGAAGATCCGTCGCACGCACACCACGAGCAGTTCGCCCGCGACGAGCACGAGCACGACGAAGACGACGACGGCGGGCTTCCGCACGTCGACATCCGCGTCTAGCGGCGCACCTCTTCTCGCGAGCCCGTGTGCAGGTCAGGCGACCACGCGGAGCTGCGTATCAGGCGACCGCGCGGAGCTGCGTATCAGGCGACTGCGCGGAGCTGGCGGCCGAGGTAGCCGCGGTACCACTCGATCGTGCGGCGCAGCCCCACCTCGAGCCCGTACGCCGGCGCCCAGCCGAGATCGCGACGTGCCGCAGCGGCGGAGAGGTACTGCTCCTGGATCTCGTGCGTCGCCGTCCCCTCGATGACCGGCCCCAGGTCGGGCCGGCCGGCTGTGCGCGCCACCGCCCAGGCCATCTCGAGCGACGACATCGGCGACTCGGTGGAGAAGTTCCAGGCGCGCCCGACGATGCCCGGCTCGTGCGCACGCTCGGCCAACGTCAGATACGCGTCGACCGCGTCCTCGACGTAGATGTAGTCGCGTACCGGCGTCCCGTCACTGCGGAGCACGACGTGCTCCCCTGCGAGGGCGGCGCGGACCGCGCCCGGCACCAACCGGTTGAAGTTGAGGTCGCCGCCGCCGTAGAGGTTGCCGCAGCGGGTCACCACGACGGGCAGCTCATACGTCGTCGCATAGGTCTGCGCGATCAGATCGGCGCAGCTCTTCGAGACGTCGTACGGGTGACGGCCCTCGAGTGGCTGATCCTCGGTGTACGGCAGGACCGCCTGTGAGCCGTAGGCCTTGTCGGACGACGCGACGACGACGCGTGTTGCGCGATTGCTGCGCCGACACGCGTCGAGCAGCTCCCATGTCCCCTCGATGTTCGAGCGGAACGTCGAGAGCGGATCGCGCAGGGCGTGGCCGACGATCGTCTGTGCTGCGAGGTGGAAGACGCTGTCGATCTCGTACTCGACGATCGTGCGCTCGACGACGCGGCCGTCGGCGACGTCGCCAAGCACCACGACGGAGCGGCGGGCCGAGCCCGAGGTCTGGAACAGGGCATCCGGGACGATGTCGCGCAACAGCACGACGACGCGCGCGTCGCGCTCGAGCAGCGCCTCGACGAGCCACGAGCCGAGGAGGCCGGCGGCGCCGGTGACGAGCACCGGGCGATCGCGCCAGAAGCCGTTCATCGGACGCTCGCTTCGAGCCGCGGTGCCTGCCAGAGCTCGAGATCCAGCGGCCGCGCAAAGGGATCGGGAAAGCCGTACTGGAGCACGGGAACGCCGCGCGCCTCGGCAACCGCGGCCTGCGGCGAGCCGAACGGCGCCAGCAGCGCACAGCCGCGAATCAGCAGGGGCTCGATCGACGCGGCGGGAACCAGGTCGAGCTCGAGCTCGGGAGCGACACCGTCGAGACGCGGCTCGAGCAGGGCGGCCATCGCCGCGACGTCATCGGGCGGGCAGACCGCGGCGGCGCCGCCGACGAGCCCGGCCCGCGCGAAGCCGGCGAGCGCGACGACGAAGGCCTCGACCGAGGCGGCGTCGCAGTCGGGCGCGGCGACGAGATCGAAGGGCGCGGCCGGCGGCGTCAGACCGGCGCCGAGCACGAGCCGGTTGAAGCGAGCGAGCGGCTCGTCGTCGCCTGCAAGCGGCACGAGCGCAGCGCCCGCCAGCGCATAGGCGGCCCAGCCGCCCGCCGCGCGCAGCAGCCCGTCGGCCTCCAGCTGCTCGGCCCGGTCCAGCAGGCCCTGGCCGATCAGGGGCTCGCGCAGACCTTCCCAGTCGACGGGAAACGCGTCGTCGTCGAGCATCGCGCAAAGCGCCGCCGGCATGTCCTGCGCGTGGAGCCCGAGACGGTTGTCGCCGGCGGTGAGGCTCTCGCCATGCGTTCGATAGGCGATCAGCGGCTCCGGCAGGGTCGCGACGCCGTGACGCAATGCGACGCGCATCCATGCGAGCCAGTCGGCGCAGTACTTGACGCGGGAGTCGAAGCCTCCGACCTCGAGCAGCGCCTCGCGGCGGGTCACGACGGACTGGCAGTACATGCTGTTGGCAGGTGTGTTGTGCAGGAAGAATTCCGGCGCCGGCAGAAACCGCGGCAGCGCGTCGAGCGAGCGGGACATGGCGTGCGCCCGGCCATCGTCGTCGATCAGAACAGCACGACCATGCGCGAGAGCGGCACCCGTGCTCTCCAGCGCCTCGATCTTGGCGGCGAGATTGCCCGGCAACATCAGGTCGTCGCAGGCGAACGCGACGAAGTACTCGGCCGTCGACTCGGACAACGCGCGATTGAGGCTGCCGTAGTAGTGGATGTCGCGCTCGTTGCACGAGAGGGTGACGCGGCTGTCGCCGAGGAAGCGCTCGGCGACGGCGTACGAGCCGTCGGTCGAGAGGTTGTCGTAGACGGCGACGTGCAGCTCGACGCCCTCCTGCGCGAGCACGCTGGCGAGGGCTTCGGCGAGGTAGCGCTCGCCGTTCCGCACCGGCACCGCGACCGTCACGGTCGGCGCGCTCATGCGGCCTTCCGCAGACCGGCGACGGCGAGGAACTCGTGAAGCGAGTCGATCACATGGTCGAGCATCTCGGAGGTGAGGCCGGGATAGACGCCGAGCCAGAAGGCGGCACCGGCGGCGAGATCCGAGACCCCCAGGTCGCCGGCGATGCGATAGTCGACGCCGCGGTACGCCGGCTGGCGGGTGAGGTTGCCGCCGAAGAGCAGGCGCGTCGCGACGCGGCGCCGCTCGAGATGGGCGAGCAGATCGTCGCGAGTAAAGGGAGCGCCGGGGCGGACGGCGAGCGCGAAGCCGAACCAGCTCGGGTCGGCGCCCTCGGTCGCGCGCGGCAGGATGAGCACGTCCTCGAAGCCGGCGAGGGCACTGCGCAGCGTCTGCCAGTTACGGCGGCGCGCATCGCCGAAGCCGGCGAGCTTGTCGAGCTGCGCCACGCCGACGGCGGCCTGCATGTCGGTCAGCTTGAGGTTGTACCCGAGATGGCTGTACGTGTACTTGTGGTCGTAGCCGTAGGGGAGCTCGCCGAGCTGCTGGCAGTAGCGCTTGCCGCATGTGTTCTCCTCGCCGGGGCCGCACCAGCAGTCGCGGCCCCAGTCGCGGAACGACTCGACGAGCGTTCGCAGCAGCGGCCGCTTGGTCATCACCGCGCCGCCTTCGCCCATCGTCAAATGGTGTGCCGGATAGAAGCTTGCCGTCGAGACGTCGCCGAACGAGCCGCACGGCTCGCCGCGGTAGGTCGAGCCGATGGCGTCACAGCAGTCCTCGACGAGCCAGAGCCCACGCTCCCGGGCGAGCTTGCTCACCGCGTCGAGGTCGAACGGGTTGCCGAGCGTGTGCGCGAGCACGATCGCCTTCGTTCGCGGGCCGACGGCGGCGGCAAGGCGGTCGACGTCGACGTTCCAGGTCTCCGGCTCGATGTCGACGAACACCGGCACCAGGCCGTTCTGGATGATCGGGTTCACCGTCGTCGGGAAGCCGGCGGCCACCGTCAGCACCTCGTCGCCGGGCTGCAGGCGGCGAGCACCTAGACGCGGCGACGTCAGAGCAGAGACCGCGAGCAGGTTCGCCGACGAGCCCGAGTTGCAGAGCAGCGCGTGACGAACGCTGAGCAAGGCGGCGAAGCGCCGCTCGAACTCCTCGGCATAGCGACCGGCGGTGAGCCACATGTCGAGCGACGCGTCGACGAGGCGCTCGACCTCGTCGGCATCGTGGACGCGGCCGGCGACGGGGACCGGCGTCTCGCCCGGTATGAACGGCGGGGCGACCTGTGCCTCGTGGTGGGCACGGGTCAGGGCGAGGATCTGCTCGCGCAGCTCGGGCGCGGTCGCGCTCATGCGGCGAGCTCGCTGACCGCAGCGCCCTGCGCCGCCATCAGTGCGAGGCCCTCGCGATAGCCGACCAGCCGCGTCTGCAGGAGCGCCTGCGCGCGATCCGGGCGCATCCCGGCGGCCAGCGGCCGCGGTGCGATCTGCTCCAGCATCCGCGTCTCGACGGGAAGGACCAGGCTCTCGTCGAGGCCGAACGCACGGGCCGCCGCACAGGCGAAGCCGTAGCGGTCGATGCGGTGGGGGCCGACGACGTGGAGCACGCCACGCTCCGCGCGCCCGGCCAGCTCGAGGGTCACCTCGGCGAGGTTCGGCGCGTACGTCGGGCTGCCCAGCTGGTCGATGGGTGCGTCGAGCGTCGCGCCGGCCGCAAGCGTGCGCAGCAGGCGGCAGACGAAGTTCTTCCCCTGCTCCTCCCAGCCGTACACGACGGTCGTGCGGACGACGAGCCCGCCGGCGGCGAGCACGATCTGCTCCGCCTCGACCTTGAGCTCGCCGTAGCGGCAGATCGGGGCGACCGGCTCGTCCTCGGAGTAGGGGCCGGCTGTGCCGTCGAAGACGTAATCGGAGGAGAAGAAGACAAGGTGCGCGCCGACGCCGGCCGCCGCGGTGGTGACGTTCTGCACGCCTTCGACGTTCACCGCAGCGGCAGCGGCGGTATCGACCTCGCAGAGATCTGCGCTGCCGACGGCGGCTGCAAGGTGCACGACGCTCGGTCGCACCGAGCGCACGAACCGGTCGACCGACGCCGCATTCCGGATGTCGAGCTGGAGGAGACCGGGTTGCGCGTGCCGGTGATAGGTGCCGACTGCGGGAATGCCGCGACGACCGGCGGCCTCGATCAGCGCACCGCCGACGAGTCCGGACGCACCGACGACAAGCTGGGGCTGCGGGCGGGTCATACGACCCGCTGAAGATGCTGCCGGTCTTCGCGGCGCGTGCCGCGACCCGAAGCACTGGTCGGCGCACGGTCGTCCCACATCCGCCAGGGCGCCTTGCCGGACTGCCAGAGGCCGCGGAGCAGCTCGACGTCGCGAATCGTGTCGGCGCACTGCCAGAAGCCTCGGTGCGGGAAGACCACGAGCTCTCCGTCGGCCGCGAGGCGTTCGAGCGGCTCGTGCTCGAGCACGCACGACGGCTCGGTCGAGAGACGGTCGAGGACGGCGCGATCGAAGACGAAGAAGCCGCCGTTGATCAGCTGCGACTCGTCGGCCGGTTTCTCGGAGAAACGGGTGACGCGGCCTCTGTCTGCGCCGTCGCCGGTTACGAGCTGGCCGAAGCGCGGCGGCTGCTGCACCCCGGTGACGGTGGCGAGCTTGCCGTGGCTGCGATGAAAGGCAATGAGGGCGGAGATGTCGACGTCCGCGACGCCGTCGCCGTAGGTGCAGAGAAAGAGGTCGCCGGTGAGATGGCCCTCGACCCGCTTGACGCGGGCGCCGGTCATCGAATCCTCTCCCGTGTCGACGAGCGTGACGCGCCAATCCTCGACGCTGCCGCGCCCGTACTCCGCGTCGCCCGAGCCGAGCTCGAAGGTGACGTCCGAGTTGAGCAGCAGGTAGTTGGCGAAGTACGCCTTGATATCCGCGCCCTTGTAGCCGAGGCAGAGCACGAACTCGCGCAGGCCGTGCGCCGCGTAGAGCTTCATCACGTGCCAGAGCAGCGGCCGGCCGCCGATCTCGACCATCGGCTTCGGGCGGAACTCTGTCTCCTCGCGCATGCGCGTGCCGAGGCCGCCACAGAGCAGCACGACCTGCACGCTGTCGCGTTCGGAAGCAAGGAGGGACGGCCCGCTCACGCGCGTGAAATCGGCCGGATGCAGTGCGACTTGAGGCGCTGAACCGCATGGCATCCCGCCGAAAAACAGCCGACTAAAGTTCCCCCGGCCGGCGACGATGACACTGACGCGCCGCAATGCCAAGGAGGCTGACGCGGTGTGATCGGTTCGGGACCACACACGCCCTTCAAGGAGGAAGAGCATGTCCCTACGCATTCAGACCAACATCGAGGCGTATGACGCCCACCGCAACCTCGTCGGCACGCAGAAGCAGCTGTCGACCGCGATGGAGCGCCTGTCCTCAGGCTTTCGGATCAACCGCGCGGCTGACGACGCTGCCGGGCTCGCGATCTCGGAGAAGCTCGGCTCGCAGATCGGCGGGCTCGCCCAGGCCGCCCGCAACGCGCAGGACGCCGTCTCGCTCGTGCAGACCGGTGAAGGCGCACTCGCTGAGGTGCAGTCCATGCTCCAGCGCGTCCGTGACCTCGCCGTGCAGTTCAACAACGGAACCCTCTCGGCATCCGACCAGGCCGCAATCACGGCCGAAGTCGCACAGCTCTGCGCCGAGATCTCCGACATCGGCAAGCAGACAGCGTTCAACGGCATCAACCTGCTCAACGCGAACACCACGATCACGTTCCAGGTCGGGGCCAACGACAACGAGAGCATGACCGTCAGCTCGGTCTCGCTCTTCGGTGCCGGCACGACCTACCAGGTCAACTCGAACCTGTTCACCTTCACCGGCGCAGTGAGCCTCGCCTCGGTCGACGCCGCGATCCAGAACGTGTCGAACTCGCGTAGCACCTTCGGTTCGGTACAGAACCGCCTCGAGCATCGCCTGAACAATATCTCCACCTACGAGGAGAACCTCCAGGCGTCACAGTCCAGGATCAAGGACGTGGACATGGCCAGCGAGATGGTCAACTTCACGAAGCTCCAGATCCTGAACCAGGCCGGCACTTCGATGCTGGCACAGGCCAACAGCGCCCCACAGTCGGTGCTGAGCCTCCTCC
>JAOPYX010000337.1 GCA_025964535.1 Actinomycetes bacterium
GGCAAGAAGAGCGGCCTCGACTCGATTCGGATCAAGGCGGAGGAGTTGGGCCTCGACGTGCCGGAGGAGCGTCGCGCGGATGTGCTGGCGCGCGTGAAGGAGCTCGGGACGCGAAAGCGCGGCCTCGTCACCGACGACGAGTTTCGGGAGCTCGCCGATGGCTGAGTACGACGCAGTGATCGTCGGCAGCGGCGTGAACTCGCTCGCCTGTGGTGCGCTGCTCGCGCGCGAAGGCTGGCGCGTGTGCGTGCTCGAGCGCAACGACTGGCTCGGCGGCGCGATCCAGACGGCGGAGCTCACCGAACCGGGATATCTGCACGACGTGTTCAGCGCGTGGCACCCGCTCTGGGTCGGCGGTGCGGCGCACGCACTACTCGGCGACGACCTCGCGGCGCGCGGCCTCGAGTATCTCAACACCGACCTGCCGACCGGGACGCTGTATCCCGACGGCGAGGCCGCCTTCCTGCTGCGTGACGCGGAGGGCAATGCGGGCGAGATCGGGCCCGAGTGGCCGGAGGTGCTCGAACGCTTCTTCCCGAACGCCGATCTGGCCTTCGGCGTGCTCGGCACGGAGCTCTGGTCGGGTGCAGGCCTCGCCCTCGGCTCGAAGGCATTCCGGCGTCTCGGACGGGCTGGCCTCGCGGCGTTCACCGGCGAGCTGCTGCAGACGAGCCGCGACTGGCTCGAATCGACGTTCGCGTCGGAGCGAGCGCATGGATTGCTCGCGCCCTGGGTGCTGCACACCGGCCTCGGGCCGGATGCCGCGACGTCTGGCTTCATGACGCAGGTGATCGCGGTCGCAGTGCAGGAGGGCGGGATGCCGATCCCGCGCGGTGGCGGCGCGAAGCTCGCCGACGCGCTCGTGCAACTGATCCGCGACCGCGGCGGAGTCTGCGAGACGGGTCGCGACGTCGAGCGGGTGCTCGTCCGGCAGGGACGAGCCGTCGGCGTCCAGCTCGCCGGCGGAGAGACCGTCACCGCAGAGCGAGCCGTGATCGCGAACGTGACGCCGACGCAGCTGTACGGGCGCCTGCTCGACGAGAGCGAGGTGCCGGCGCGCGTGACGGAGGGCGCGCGCCGCTTCCGTTACGGGCGCGCCGAGATGCAGATCCACTTCGCGCTCTCGGAGCCCGCGCGCTGGGAGGGAGACGAACGGCTCGGCCGCACCGCGATCGTCCACGTCACGCCGGGGCTCGACGGCGTCTCGCGGGCGGTGAACGAGGCCGAACGCGGCCTGCTGCCGGCCGAGGCGACGATCGTCGCCGGCCAGCCGATGACGATGGATCCCTCGCGTGCGCCGGACGGGAAGGGGATCCTCTGGATCCAGCTGCAGGAGCTGCCGCGCGTGCTGAAGGGCGATGCCGCCGGCGAGATCGACGTCGGTGACGGGAGGTGGAACGACGACATTCGCGAGCGTTACGCCGACCGCATCCAGGCGCGGCTGGCGCGCCACATCCCGAACCTCGAGGCTTCGATCGTCCGCCGGGTCGTGCTCGGTCCGCACGACCTCGAGCGGATGAACGTGAACCTCCACCAGGGCGACCCGTACGGCGGCGCGCTCTCGCTCGACCAGAACTTCCTGTGGCGACCGTTCCCGCAGGCGCCGGGTCATGCCACGGCAGTCGAGCGCCTCTTCCACATCGGCGCGAGCACGTGGCCGGGCCCGGGCCTCGGTGCCGGCTCCGGCACGCTCGTCGCGCAGGAGCTCCTCAAGCCTCCGCTCTCCCGCCGCGCGCTTGCGAAAGCGCGCTCGCTCGCGGGTCGCTAGTCACGGGCCTTGGCTCGAAGAGCCACGCCCGGTGCCAGGCACGAGCCGTGTCCCGTAGAGAGCTGACGGTCCTTCTCCGCCGCAGAACCGGAGCCGCCGTTGAAGCGCTCCCCGCGTCGCCTGCATTCGCTCGAAGAGCCACGTCCGGTGACAGTCACCAGCCGTGTTTGTTCGAGAGATGGCCTCGTCCGCCCCGGCAGTGCCGGAGCCGCGGTCGAGGCGCTGACGCCATCACGGGCATCGGCTCGAAGAGCCACGCCCGGTGCCAGGCACGAGCCGTGTCCCATAGAGAGCTGACGGTCCTTCTCCGCCGCAGAACCGGAGCAGCGGTCGAAGCGCTCCCCGCGTCGCCTGCATTCGCTCGAAGAGCCACGTCCGGTGACAGTCACCTGCCGTGTCCTGTAGAGAGACGACCGCTCTCCTCAGAAGCAGTGCCGGAGCCGCGGTCGGAGCGCTGACGCCATCACGGGCATCGGCTCGAAGAGCCACGCCCGGTGCCAGGCACGAGCCGTGTCCCGTAGAGAGATGACCTTCCTCGTGAGCGGCAGTGCCGGAGCCGCGGTCGGAGCTGCTCCTCGCGTCACGCGCATTCGCTCGAAGAGCCACGGCCGGTGCCAGGCACGAGCCGTGTCCGGTAGAGAGACGACGTCCTCGTCAGCGGCAGAGCCGGAGCCACGGTCTGAGCCTTCCCTGCGGCGCGGGCATTCGCTCGCGTCCCCACGGGCGACCACATTCAGAACGCGAAGACGCTGCGGCCCTTGAGCTCGACTGCGTAGATGTCGGTCGCGAGCTCGAGGTGCTCCCGGAGCGCGGCGGCGGCGCGGTCGGGTTGGTGCGCCGCGCACGCCTCGAGCAGCTCGACGTCAAGCTCCTCGTGGCGGTCCTGAACGGCGCCCTCCGCGAGCAGCACGGGCCGGTAGCGCTCGCAGCTGTCCCACGCCGGGCGGATCAAGCGCAGGAGCCAGCCCGAGCGCGCGGCTTCGTAGAGCGCGA
>JAOPYX010000185.1 GCA_025964535.1 Actinomycetes bacterium
CGAGATCTGCGCGGCCCCGATGTTCGAGGTCATGATCACGATCGTGTTCCGGAAGTCGACGCGGCGCCCCTGGGCGTCGGTCAGCTTTCCCTCCTCCAGGATCTGGAGCAGGATGTTGAACACGTCCGGATGCGCCTTCTCGATCTCGTCGAGCAGGAGCACGGAGTACGGCTTGCGCCGCACGGCCTCGGTGAGCTGGCCGCCCTCGTCGTACCCGATGTAGCCCGGAGGCGAGCCGACGAGCCGTGACACGGAGTGCTTCTCCATGTACTCCGACATGTCGACCTGCAGCATCGCGTCCTCGTCGCCGAAGAGGAACTCGGCGAGCGTGCGGGCGAGCTCCGTCTTGCCGACGCCGGACGGGCCGAGGAAGATGAACGAGCCGCTCGGCCGCTTCGGGTCCTTGATGCCGGCCCGCGCGCGGCGGATCGACTTCGAGACGGCGATGATCGCCTCTTCCTGCCCGATGACGCGCTTGTGCAGCTCGTCCTCCATGCGGATGAGTCGCTGCGACTCGGCCTCGGTGAGCTTGAAGACCGGGATGCCGGTCCACATCGACACGATGTCCGCGATCTCTTCCTCGCCGACCTCGGGCTGCTCTTCGACGTTCTCCGAGTTGCGCCACTGCTCCTCGAGCTCGCGCTTCTTCTGCGTGAGCTTGCGTTCCTTGTCGCGGAGCGACGCGGCCTTCTCGAACTCCTGCGCCTCGATCGAGTCTTCCTTGTCCTTGCGGACACGCTCGATCTCCTCTTCCAGCTCGCGATAGCGCGGCGGCGCGTTCATCGAGCGGATGCGGATGCGCGATGCGGCCTCGTCGATGAGGTCGATCGCCTTGTCGGGCAGATGCCTGTCCTGGATGTAACGGTCGGCGAGCTCCGCTGCGGAGTGCAGCGCCTCGTCGGTGATCTTCACCCGATGGTGCGCCTCGTAGCGGTCACGCAGGCCGCGCAGGATCTGCACGGTGTCGTCGACCGACGGCTCCTCGACGCGAACCTGCTGGAAACGCCGCTCGAGTGCGGCGTCGCGCTCGAGGTACTTGCGGTACTCGTCGAGCGTCGTGGCACCGATCGTCTGGAGCTCACCGCGTGCGAGCGCAGGCTTGAGGATCGAGGCCGCGTCGATCGCGCCCTCGGCCGCACCCGCGCCGACGAGGTTATGGAGCTCGTCGATGAAGAGAATGATGTCGCCCCGCTGCATGATCTCTTTCATGACCTTCTTGAGGCGCTCTTCGAACTCACCGCGGTATTTCGAGCCCGCGACGAGCGCCGCGAGGTCGAGCGTGTAGATCTGCTTGTTCTTCAGCAGCTCCGGCACCTGGTTGGTCGCGATGCGTGCGGCGAGACCCTCGACGACGGCAGTCTTGCCGACGCCCGGCTCGCCGATCAGCACCGGGTTGTTCTTCGTGCGCCGCGAGAGGATCTGCATCAGCCGCTCGATCTCGGTGGCGCGGCCGACGACCGGGTCGAGCTTGCCCTCGGTCGACTGCTTCGTCAGGTTGCGGCCGAACTGGTCGAGGAGCTTCGAGCTCTTCGACTTCTCGCCGGCGGGACCGCACGTTGCGACACCCTGGCGCCGGCCTGGACCGGAAAGCATGCGGATGATGTCGTTGCGGATCTTCTCGGCGTCGGCGTCGAAGTCGAGCAGGATGCGCGCCGCAACGCCCTCGTTCTCACGAACGAGCCCGAGGAGGATGTGCTCCGTGCCGATGTAGTTGTGCCCAAGGGAAAGCGCTTCGCGCAGCGCCAGCTCCAGCACCTTCTTGGCGCGCGGTGTGAACGGGATTTGTCCGGTCGTGACCTCGTCGCCCTGGCCGACAATGCGGGCGACCTGCGCACGCACCTCCTCGACCGTGATGTCGAGCGACTCGAGAACGCGGGCCGCAAGGCCCTCCTCCTCGCGGAGCAGGCCGAGCAGAATGTGCTCCGTGCCGATGTAATTGTGCTTGAGAGCCCTGGCTTCGTCCTGTGCGAGGACAACCACCTGGCGAGCCCGTTCAGTGAAGCGTTCGAACAAATCCCTCGACCCCCTTCCTGAGAAAAACCGCGACGCGATCGGGGTGACCGCGTACCGGTCGAAGGTGGAGCAATGGTAGCGAAGGCCCCTGCTCTCACGAAGCCGCCGAAGCGCTGGATCCGTAATCGGCGGCAGTGCCCTCGAATCGAGCCGCGACTCAGGGCAAGAGCTCGGCGAAAGCGTCCTGAATGAGCCGGTCGAAGCTCGCCGGGACGCTGCCGTCGGGCTCGGCGTACTCGCGCAGGGAGTAGAGGTAGGAGTCCCACTCGGCGCGCTTCTCCGGAAACTCGTCACCTCGGTCGTCGACGAGGCGCTCCAGCACCATCAGGTTCCAGGCTCCGGCCGGCTCCAACGCCTCCGGCGGAGCGGCCGCCGGCTCCGGCTCGGGCGCCCGGGCTGCTGCCGGATCCGGGGGCGCAGGCGCGACGACCTCCAGCTGAGCGGCCGACTCGAGCGCCTCCCGCAGCTCGGTGAGCTTCGCGGAGATTTCGCGTTCCCGGACAGCGAGCGCGGCCTCGCGGACGGAGAGGCGCTCCCGCTCTGCCTCGAGCGCCGCGATCCGCTCGTCGAGGCGCTGCTCGAGGCGCTCGACGAGGCCGTCCGGCACGCCCTGATCGTCCGGTTCGTGCTTCCCACGCCTCCGCCCTCGTCCGAGCGAGAGAAGCAGCGCCACCAGGATGCCCGCAGCGAACCCCGCGCCTCCCCCGACTGCGGCGAGCGTCGGCAGCTTCGGCCAGGACGCCGCTGCCGGCACGGCGGCCACGCCTGCGTGCCGGATCGTCGGGTCGGGGCGCCCTTCCAGGCCCCGCAGCACAGCGAGACGCCTCTGGATCAGGGTGGCGGCACCGCCGCCCGGCTGACCCGCCGGAGTCTTCTGCAGCTGCTCGTAGCGGAGGATCGTCGCCTGGAGCTGGCTCGTGAAGCTCGTGTTCCGCTGCCTGACGAGCGCGTCCGCGAACGCATTCGCAAGCCGCGCCGCGCCGAAAGGCGACAGATCCTCGAAGGTGACGGCGACGACGTCGCTCGAGCCGACGACCCGCGCATCGAGATCGACGAGCAGCGAGTCGCGCGAGCGAGGCAGGCCAAGGTGTGCACGCACCTCGTTCGCCACCTGAGCGGAGGCCACGAGCGCGGCAACGCTGGCAGCGGCGGTGCGCCTGCCTCCTGCAGCCTCCCGCAGCACGTCGAGCCCGGCGTAGGCCGGGTCGCCGGCTCCGACCGGCGACACCAGCAGCTGCGCAGTCGCCCGGTAGTGCTTGGGCGCCGTGAGGGCGTAGCCCACGGCCGCGGCGACACCTGCCGCCGTCAGCGTGAGGGCGGCGAGCCAGGGGGCGACGGCATCCGAGCGCCGTGGAAGGTGAGGCACGAACCAACGCATCTCGGCGGTATCCGCTCCACCCTCGGGACTCCCCATCGCGGCTGGATCGTAGGCGCGACGGCAGCTCATTGACGCTTCTCGACGCCCGGCGGTTACGATCGACCGACATGAGCACTCCAGCCCCGAATCGCACCGCGCTCATCACGGGAGGCGCGGGCTTCATCGGCTCGCATCTCTCCGAGCTGCTGCTCTCACAGGGGTGGGAAGTATTCGTGCTCGACGATCTCTCGACGGGCGCCGAGCGCAACGTCGCGCACCTGCGCGAGAACCCCGCGTTCCACCTCGTCGTCGACTCCGTGCTGAAGTCGTCGGTCGTGAACGAGCTCGTGCACCGCTGCGACGTCGTGTTCCACCTCGCCGCGGCGGTCGGTGTCCGCTTGATCGTCGAAGAGCCGGTGCACACGCTCGTGACGAACATCGAGGGAACGGAGAACGTCCTCGACCACTGCAACCGCTTCGGCAAGCGCGTGCTCGTCGCCTCTACGTCGGAGGTGTACGGAGATCGCCGTGAGCCCGAGGCGCTTCATGAAGAGAGCCAGCGCGTGTACGGGCCGACCACCGCCCGACGCTGGGCCTACGCGGAGTCGAAGGCCCTCGACGAGTTCCTCGCGCTCGCGTACCACCAGGAGCGCGGTCTCGACTGCGTGATCGTGCGGCTGTTCAACACGGTCGGGCCGAGGCAGAGCGGCCAGTACGGCATGGTGATCCCGCGCTTCGTCTCGGCGGCACTCGCCGGCCGGCCGATCGAGATCCATGGCGACGGCACGCAGACGCGCTGCTTCTGCCACGTGCAAGACACGATTCGCGCGCTCTCGACGCTGATGGACTCGCGTGACATCTCGGGAGAGATCCTCAACGTCGGCTCGACGGAGCGGGTGACGATCGGCGAGCTCGCGGAGCGCGTCCTCGCCCTCACCGAGTCGAGCTCCGAGACGGTGTACATCCCGTACGACGAGGTCTACGGCCAGGGGATCGAGGACATGCTCCACCGCCAGCCGTCGATCGCGAAGATCACCGGCGCCATCGGCTGGGAGCCGTCCAAGAGCCTCGACCAGATCCTCGCCGACGTCGTCGAGCACACACGCCGCGCGCCGGTTCTCGAGCTCGCCGAGTAGCCGATCAGTCTTTGCGGCGTAGCGCCGGGAAGAGGATCACGTCGCGGATCGACTCGTTCCCCGTGAGCAGCATCGCGAGCCGGTCGATCCCGAGCCCGATCCCGCCGGTCGGCGGCATGCCGTACGACAGCGCCTCCACGTAGTCCGGGTCCCCTCCCTCGGCCTCGACGTCACCGGCGGCGCGCTCGCCTTCCTGGAACGCGAACCGCGAAGCCTGTTCCTCCGCGTCGTTGATCTCGGTGAATGCGTTTCCGAGCTCCATGCCGCCCGCGAAGTACTCGAAGCGCTCGACGAGCGTCGGATCGTCGTCCGTCGTGCGCGCGAACGGCGAGAGCTCGATCGGATAGTCGTAGAGAATCGTCGGCTGGATGAGATTCGGCTCGACGAAGTGCGAATGAGCGTGGTCGATCAGCTTTGCCCATGTCGGATCGTGCGAGACGTCGACGTCGCGTTCCCGTAGCCGGCGCCGCAGCTCTTCCGCGTCCCGGGTCCACAGGCCGTGCTCCTCGAGGGCATCGACGAACTTCATCCGTCGCCACGGCGGTGCGAGATCGATCTCGTGGCCGCGGAAGGAGGCCTTCGTGGTGCCGAGCACCTCCCGTGCGGCGTGCGCGACGAGCTGCTCGATGCGCTCCATCGTGTCGCGGTAGTCGGCGTACGCCTCGTACCACTCGAGCATCGTGAACTCGGGGTTGTGCTTGAACGAGACACCCTCGTTGCGAAAGTCCTTGCCGAGCTCGTACACCTTCTCGAGCCCGCCGACGATCAACCGCTTCAGATACAGCTCGGTCGCGATGCGCAGGTAGGCGTCCTCGTCGAGCGCGTTGTAGTGCGTGACGAACGGCTCGGCGAAGGCGCCGCCGTAACGCGGTTGCAGGACGGGAGTCTCGACCTCGACGAAGCCCCACTCGTCGAGCGTTCGCCGGATCGCGGCGACCATGCGCGAGCGCACGATCGTGTCCTCACGCGTCTTCTCGTTCGTCAGCAGGTCGAGGTAGCGCTTGCGATAGCGCTGCTCCACGTCGGTGAGACCGTGGAAGGTGTCGGGTAGCGGCGTGCGGATGCGCGAGAGGAGCTCGAGCGAGTCCACCATCAGCGACGGCTCGCCGCGGCGCGACTTCGCCGGCGAGCCGGCAACCCCGACGACGTCGCCGAGATGCACGTCGATCTCGCCGGTTCGCTCGACGGGGCACAGCAGCTGGATCCGCCCGGAGCGATCGACGAGGTCCAGGAACACGAGCTTGCCCATGTCGCGGCGCGCCATCACGCGCCCCGCGAGCCGGCGCTTCGTCTCGCCGGTGGCGCCGTCCTCGATCGTCTCCGTCTCGGCGCGAACGGCAGCGATCTCGTCGCGGTCTGG
>JAOPYX010000353.1 GCA_025964535.1 Actinomycetes bacterium
TGCCGGCCACCCACCAGCACAGAAGTGAAGTACAGAAATGAACGCCAGCACCGAGTACGACGCCGAGGGACAGGCCGCGGGCCGCGCAGCAGCGCGCGCCGCAAGGAAGGCGGCAAAGAAGCCGGCAACCAAGGCGCAGAACGACATCGGCCCGACGGGCGTGCGGCCGATCCTCGAGGTCACCGACCTCGGGGTCGACTTCTGGGTGGGCGGCGAGTGGATCCCCGCGGCCGAGCACATCAACTATCGGGTCAATCCGAGCGAGGTCCTCGCCATCGTCGGCGAGTCCGGCTCCGGCAAGAGCGTCAGCACGCTCTCAATCCTCGGGTTGATTCCGCAGCCGCCGGGACGCATCGTCAGCGGCTCGGCGATATTCAAGGGCACGGACCTGCTGAAGATGAAGCAGCGGGAACTTCGCCGTTTCCGCGGCGAGGAGCTCGCGATGGTCTTCCAGGACCCGATGACGTCGCTCAACCCCGTACTGAAGATCGGATACCAGCTCGCCGAGGCGATCAAGACCCACCACCCGAAGGAGCCGGATGCCAAGGTGAAGGCGCGAGTGGTCGAGTTGCTTCGCCTCGTCGGCGTTCCAAATCCGGAAACGCGGTACGACCAGTACCCGCACGAGTTTTCGGGCGGGATGCGTCAGCGCGCGATGATCGCGATGTCGATCGCGAACTCGCCGTCGCTGCTCATCGCCGACGAGCCGACGACCGCGCTCGACGTGACGATCCAGGCGCAGGTGCTCGAGGTGCTCAAGACCGTGCAGGCCGAGACGAATGCCGCGACGATCCTGATCACCCACGACCTGGGGATCGTCGCCGAGCTCTGCGAGCGTGTGATCGTGATGTACGCCGGCCGGATCGTCGAGCAGGGCGACGTACACACGATCTTCCGCAACCCGCGGCATCCGTACACCATCGGACTGATGGACAGCCTCCCGAAGCTGACCGAGGACGAGGACTGGCTGCGTCCGATTCCAGGTCAGCCGCCGTCGCTGATCCACCGCCCACCCGGCTGCGCATTTCATCCACGCTGCTTCCTTTCTCAGGGCCGTCTTCGCTGCCGCGAGGAGGTCCCGCCGCTGCGGCCGACCGACACCGGCGACGGGCACTCGAGCGCCTGCCACTTCTCCGAGGAGCTTGTCGGCCATCGTTCGAAGTTCTCGGATCCGGTGCCGGCATGACCGCATCCGAGCCGGCGCAGACGGAGGCGGTCGACGGACGCGCGGCGCAGGGTGAAGAGATCCTCCGCCTGGAGGGCGTCGTGAAGCACTTCCCGATCCGAGCCGGACTTCTGCGGCGCACCGTCGGGCAGATCCACGCGGTCGACGGCGTCGACCTGTCGCTGGTCGCCGGCGAGACACTTGGACTGGTGGGCGAATCCGGCTGCGGCAAGACGACGCTCTCGCGCACGATCATCAAGCTGGTCGAGCCGACCGAGGGAAAGATCGTTTTCAACGGCCGCGACATCACGTCGTACAACCGTCACCAGATGCGCGCCGTGAGGCGCGAGATGCAGATCGTCTTCCAGGATCCTTACGCGTCGCTGAACCCGCGCATGACCGTGCGCGACATCGTCAGCGAGCCGCTGCGCATTCACGGCAGCTACCGCGGCGATCAGGGCAAGCAGCGTGTCAACGAGTTGCTGCACACGGTCGGACTCTCGCCCGAGCATGGGAACCGGTTTCCGCACGAGTTCTCGGGCGGCCAGCGCCAGCGCATCGGGGTCGCTCGCGCGCTCGCGCTCAACCCGCAGTTGATCATCCTCGACGAGCCCGTGTCAGCGCTCGACGTGTCGATCCGCGCGCAGGTCGTGAACCTGCTCGAGTCGCTGCAGCGTGACTTCGGCCTGACGTACATCTTCGTCGCGCACGACCTGTCGGTCGTCCGCCACGTTTCCGACCGCGTCGCGGTGATGTACCTCGGCAAAGTCGTCGAGATCGGGACGAAGCATCAGATCTACGAGGAGCCGTCCCATCCATATACGCAGGCGCTCCTGTCCGCGGTGCCGATCGAGGAGCCGGGACAGCGCGGCCGCCGCAAGCGGATCGTGCTCGAGGGTGACGTGCCGAGCCCGGCGAACCCGCCGTCAGGCTGCCGCTTCCGTACCCGCTGCTGGAAGGCTCAGCCGATCTGCGCCGAGGAAGAGCCCACGCTGACCGACCGTGGGCAGGGGCATCCGAGCGCCTGCCATTTCGCGGAGATCGTCAAGCCGCTCGACATCCTCGACCAGCCCGTCAGCGCGTAGTAGCTCTAGCGCTCTAGCGCCTGCGGGTCCTGGCCTTCGCGTCCTTTCCGCGCAGCTTCCACTTGCGCGTCTCTTCCTTGCGGAGGAGATTGTCGTGGCGGATTGCGATCGCCCGGAGCTCGCGCTGCAGCTTGAACCAGCTCTGCAGCCGCTCCGCCGGCAGCTCCCCCGACTCGACGGCGGCGAGCACCGCACAGCCGGGCTCGCGCGTGTGCGTGCAGTCGCTGAACTTGCAGGTCGCGGCGAGCGCTTCCACGTCGGAGAAGGTCTCGCTCATGCCGTCCTCGCTCGCATCCCAGAGCTGGAGCTCGCGGATGCCCGGCGTGTCGATGATGACGCCGCCGCCGGGGAGCAGGATCAGCTCGCGATGGCTCGTGGTGTGCTGGCCCTCGTCGTCGTCCGCCCGGACCTCCTTCACCGCCATCTGCTCGTGGCCGACGAAGCGGTTCACGAGCGTCGACTTGCCGACACCGCTCGAGCCGACGAGCACTGCGGTCGTGCCCGGCTGGATGCGTGCCCGCAGCGCATCGAGGCCCTGGCCGGTGACGGAGCTGATGACGTGCACGGGCACGCCCAGTGCGACCGCCTCGACCTCCGCGACCATCGGCCACGGATCCTCGAGCCGGTCGGCCTTCGTGAGCACCACCTCGGGCGTTGCGCCGCTCTCCCAGATCGTCACGAGGTAGCGCTCGATACGGCGCGGCTCGAGCTCGGGGCCGAGCGAGCTGACGATGAAGGCGATGTCGATGTTCGCGGCGAGCGTCTGCGCCAGGGTGGCGCGTCCGGCGGCGTTCCGCACGAGTGCGCTCGAGCGCGGGAGCACGTGGCGGATCAGCCCGTCGCCGAGGAGCACCCAGTCCCCGACCGCGACGTCGGCGTTCTCGTGCAGGAGCCGCCCGGGCAGGCGGGTGCGCACGAGGTCGTGCTCGGTCTGCACGTCGTATGCGCCGCGGTGCGCCGCGGTGACGCGGCCCGGCACGGAGTGCTCGGTGACGTGTTCGGCGAGCGCGGCATTCCAGCCGAGCGCGCCTAGGTCGAAGTCAGGCAACGCAGATTCTCCTTCGAGGCATGAGATGGGAACGGCGCTGCCGCGGCCACCTCCCGAAGGAGCTGCGCCGTCGCGCCGGCTAGGTCGAAAGGACCGAGGAGGCCGCAAGCACAGTTTTCATTTGTCGACCTCCTCTCTTTGCCGGGGACGGGAATCGACAGAAAGGCTAGGCGCCAGGGACCCAGCCGTCAAGGACGGGCAGGCCGCCGAACTGGGCGCGCAGGTGTGAGACGGCGAGCACGCGGCGCCCGCTGCCGCGCTGGAGGAAGATCCACTGGTCGGCGGCGGGCAGGGCGGTGAGGAGCCAGCGGCCGTCAGGCGACCAGGCGAGCCCGGCGAGGGAATCCGGCGCGGTGAAGAGCGTCCCGAGGACGCCGTTGCGAAGCTCGAGGACCGTGCGCCGGCGCAGGAGCGTCAGTGTGCCGTCCGGCGCGAACGCGACGGCACTCACGCCGGCGACGGGAAACGCCTGCGAATGTGACGTCTCGACGTTGTAGACGACGATCCGCGTCCGCGCTGCGAGGACCAGCATTCTGCCGTCCGGTGACCAGGCGAGGGCGCGCGGCTCGGAACGGGGGACGGCGGAGAAGCGGACACGGTGATCGTCGCCGTCGATGACGGTCACCCGACCGCCGACGGTGACGTACGCGAGCACGTGCCGGGCGCCCGGCTGCCAGACGGGTGCCACCGGAGCCGCCTTACCGAGCGCGACGTCGCCGACCCCGTCTCCGCCGACGATGTGCAACCGCCCCCGTGAGAGGTACGAGACGCGCGAGTCGGTGCGCGACCCGCCCCAGCGGGCGAAGCGGATGTCGGGGCGCTCGAGCGTCCAGTGCACCGTTCCGTTCGGCTCGAGCGCGGCCACCGTCGTCGCCGACGAGGCGAGGACATACAGCGCGTGCGGCGACCAGGCCGCGTCGCGGTAGTCGCCGAGCCGACGCTTCGAGCCGTCGGCGGCGACGACCCATGCGCCGCCCGGGCCGCTGACGAGCACGCGGCCGGGCGACGGGAGCCGAAAGAGTGCAGGCTGCGCGCCGGCGATTCCGATCGACTCGCGCACCGCGTGCACGACCGCGCGCCCCGGCGGCGAGAACGCGGCGGCAGCGATCGCTCCGGCGACGGCCGCAAGCACGAGCACCGCACGCATGTGCGTCCGCCGCGGAACCGGCTCGCGGGCGGCGTACGCCGCCTGCACGATCGCCCACGCGCGGGCCTCCGCGTCCGGGTCGGCGGGCGTGGCGTCGAGCAGCCGTCTCACCGTGCGCTCGGTCACGAGAGCTCCTCCCGCAGCGACGTCTCGAGGCGATCGAGGCCGCGACGCAGCCGCGAGTTGACCGTACCGCGCGGCACGTCGAGCAGCGCCGCGATCTCGCCGGGCGTGTAATCGAGGAGATAGCGCAGGACGATCACGGCGCGGTGCTCCGGCGCGAGCTCCGCAAGCCCTGCTGCGAGGCCGTGCGCAAGCTCCGGCGCGTCATGCTCGGGCGCTCGAGGCTCGGGCGCATGGTCGGCGGCGAGCTCGCGGCGCAGCGAGCGCGCCCGCGACCAGTCGATCGCGCGGTTGACGACGATGCGGTGCAGCCACGGACCGAACGGCCGGCGACGGTCGAAGCGGTCGAGGGCGCGCACCGCCGCGAGGAACGACTCCTGCGCGATGTCCTCGGCTGCGGCTGCATCGCCAACAACGAGTAGTGCGGCGCGGTACGCACGGGGCCAGTGGCGGCGGAACAGCTGCTCGAACGCGACGGACGATCCGTGCTGCGCATCGCGCACGAGCGCGCGCTCGCGCCGGTCGACCTCGGGTCGAACGTTGGAGCCGGCGCGGGCCGCTGCACTAACGGCGGTAACCTTCCGCCGCGCGTCGTCGGATCGCGGTCACCCAGCGGCCGAGGCAGTCGGTCGGCGCCGCCCTCGCCGGGAGCTCGACGACGAACGACGCGGTTCCGGGGAACAAGGCGAGAGGGCGCACTACGACGGTACGTTAGAACGAGGGTGAGAGGTCCGCCTACCGTGGAGGCCTGAGGACGGCGAACTCGTCCGTGATCGCCAGCTCTCGGCTGCGGAAGCGGAAGAGCGAGGCGGGTCGCCCGCCGTTGCGGCCCGGCTCCCGGCGGCTGCCGGTGGGCTCGAGCACGTCGCGGCGCAACAGCACCCGCTGGAGGTTCGTGGCCGACACGTCGTGCCCGAGCGCGGCGGCGTACAGGTCGCGCAGCTGGGAGATCGTGAACGTCTCGGGTGCGAGGGCGAAGCCGGCATTCGTGTACGAAAGCTTCGCGCGCAGGCGGTCGCGTCCCGCGAGCACGATTGCGCCGTGGTCGAACGCGGTGGGCGGGAGACGGTCGACCGGGTGCCAGGCGGTGTCCTCGGGGAGCCCCGGATCGGCGTCGGACGGCACCAGGCCGAGGTACGACGTCGCGAGCTGCCATTCGTCCGGGACGCGCTCCGGCTCGCTCCGCGTGTCGAGTTGCTCGAGATGGGAGAGCTCGCGTACGTCCACCTTGGCGGCGAGGTGACGGCGGATCGATTCCTCGAGGGTCTCGCCCGGCTCGAGCGTTCCGCCGGGGAGCGCCCAGTGCCGCGCGAACGGATCGCGGTCGCGCTCCCAGAGCAGCACCCGGAGCAGACCGCCCCGAACCTGAAGGACGACCGCGAGGGCGACGTGGGCCGGAGAGGCGCTGGTAGACTCGCTCAGGAGTTTTCGCTTCACAGTCGCAAACACTAGCGGAGGAGGAAGAGCACGTGAACGCACGCAGGATCGGAGCCGCCGTCGCCCTTGCCGGCGCAGCGGCCGCGGTGGTCGCCGGTTACGGCGCGAGCTCGAGCAGCGCGAGGAGCACGACCGCCGCGGCGACGCAGGCCAAGACGTTCGTCGTGCTCGTCACCGACGTCAACCAACTGAACGACCACGGCTTCAACCAGCTCGCCTACCAGGGGTTGAAGCACGCGGAGCGCACGCTCGGCATCACCGGCGCCGTGTATCAGTCGCCGTCGGCGCAGGCGTACATCCCGAATCTCGCCCAGGCGGCGCGCAAGGGTGCCGACCTTGTCATTTCCGTCGGCTTCGATCAGGCGGTCGCGGTAGCCAAGGTTGCCAAGCAGTTCCCGAACACGCACTTCGCGATCATCGACGTCGACCAGGCGACGCTCGCGGGCAAGCCGAAGAACGTCGAGGGCCTGATCTTCAAGGAACAGGAGGTGGGGTACCTCGCCGGCTATCTCGCCGGGCTCGTCGAGAAGCAGAAGGGTGGACACGCGACGATCGGCTCAGTCGGCGGCCAGAAGCAGCCGCCCGTCGACCGCTACATCGCGGGCTACCAGGCGGGCGCGAAGACGGCCGACCCGGGCATCAAGCTTCTGAACACGTACTCGCAGGATTGGGTCGACCAGGCGAAGTGCAAGCAGGCAGCGCTCGACCAGATCTCCGCGGGCGCGAGCATCGTCTTCCAGGTCGCCGGCGCGTGCGGGCTCGGCGCTCTCGATGCCGCGAAGGAGAAGGGCATCTGGGGCATCGGCGTCGACGCCGACCAGTCCTACCTCGGCTCTCAGGTGCTGACGAGCGCGATGAAGCGCGTCGACACCTCCGTGTACTCGACGATTCAGCAGGTGGTCGCCGGCAAGTTCGCAGGCGGCACGAACGCGGTGTTCAGCCTGAAGAACAACGGGGTGGGCCTGGGCAAGATCAGCCCGAAGATCGCGAAGGCCGATGTCACGAAGCTGCGACAGATCGCAAGGGACGTCGCGAGCGGCAAGATCTCCAACATCCCGACCTCGTTGAAGTAGCCGGGGTCACGACCGGTGCGGGTCGGTGGGGCCTCAGGTCCACCGGCCCGCCGTTCGCGAGATCGGCAACAGATCCCAGGATGCTTTAGGGCACGTAGTTTGGAAACGGCTCCGCGTAGCGGAGCGCACCCCCAATCGAGGAGGAGCCACATGGCGAAGTTGAACGAACAGCAGCAGACGTTCCTGGAGAACCCGTTCGTCGGCGTCGTCACGACGCTTCGCGAGGACGGCTCGCCACATTCGACCGTCGTCTGGGTCGACGTGGAGGACGGCGTCCCGGGGTTCAACACGGCCCTCGGCCGGAAGAAGCCGGAGAACCTCAAGCGGGATCCGCGGGTGTCGCTCCTCGTCGTCGACCCGGCGGAAACCCACAAGTGGATCGCCCTCGACGGCAAGGCGGAGATCACGACCGACGGCGCGGACCCGCAGATCGACAGGCTCGCGAAGAAGTACCTCGACGCGGACGAGTACCCGTACCGCGTCGAAGGCGAGCAGCGCGTCAAGGTGCGGATCCAGCCGGACCGCATCTCGACCAGCGGGCTCGACGTGTAGTCTCGGTCGGCCGGTGGGCGCGCGGCGGCCCGCGACGGTGATGCGGAGCCTTTGAGCGTGTCGCAGACTCTCCATGCTCCCACGTTGACGCGCACAGACCACAACGGGGAGCCGCAGAGCAGTGGGCCGTGGGTCCGTGCGCTTCGTCGTTTCATCCGGCAACCGAGCGGAGTCGCGGCCCTGTTCGTGCTTCTCGTCGTACTCGTCGCGGGCGCATTCGCAACGCGCATCGCGCCCTACGACATCACCACGATCGAGCTTACGAACATGTTCGCGCCCCCCTCCTGGAAGCATCTCTTCGGCACCGACCTCGTCGGGCGCGACACCTTGAGCAGGACGCTGTATGGGATCCGAATGGACGAGTGGCTCGCGCTCCAGGTCACCATCGGCACGACTGCGATCGGCGTGATCGTCGGTGCCGCAGCGGGCTACTACGGCGGCTGGTTGGACAACGTCGTGATGCGCATCACGGAGTTCGTGGGCGTCTTTCCACCGCTCGCGCTGCTGTTCGCGGCGATCACGATCCTGGGCGCCCCGAACCCGCACCGGCTTCGCGAGGTCCTCGTCTTCTACATGTGGACGCCCGTTGCGCGCGTGGTGCGCGCGAGCATTCTCGCCCTGCGTGAACGGGAGTTCATCGAGGCGGCCCGTGCGAGCGGGGCTTCCGATCTGCGGATCATCGTGCGCCATCTGCTGCCCAACGCCATCAGTTCTGCACTCGTTGCGATTTCGATCGTGTTCGGCCAGGTGATCTTGCTCGAGGCGACGGTGGGTTACTTCAACTACGGGATCAACGAGGGCGTGGTGCCGACACTGGGGAACCTCATCGCGGGCGGTGTCAATCAAGGGGTGAGCCTCGACAGGTACTGGTGGCTCTGGGTCTTCCCGGGGCTCGTTCTCGTCCTGCTGCTGGTATGCGTCAACACCGTTGCCGACTCGCTCGACGACGCACTCAACCCGAGCGCCTCGCGCGGACGCAGGTTCAGCTCAAGCGGATTCTTGGATCGAGCCAGGCGCTGGCAAGGTCTCCCAAGAGCGAGAACACGAGCATCCCAGCAGCCGTAGTCATCAGCAGGGCTTGCGTCAGGAGAGGGTCGCCGATGTTGATCGAGCCGAAGAACAGCGAGCCGAGCCCGTGCAGCCCGAAGAGCAGGTCCGCCACGAAGGTCGCGCCGATCAAGCCCCCGAACTCCAGCGACAGCACCGCGACGAAGGGGATCGACGCGTTGCGGAGTGCGTGGCGAAAGAGAACCTTGCGCTCGGAGAGCCCCTTCGCGCGTGCGACGTTCGCGTACGGGGCATCGAGCGCAACGAGCAGCGAAGACCGGATGTAGCGCGCGTACGATCCGATGAAGCACATCGAGACGGTGGCGACGGGCAGCCCAAGATGGCGCACCCAGTCCAGGACCGCATTCGGTCCGGTCACCGCCCGTCCGGTCGATCCGGGCAACCCGCTGAGATAGAACGGATGCCAGCCGGTCGCGGCACCCAGACGGCTGACTGCTTCCTGCAGCACGAGCGCCACGATGAACGTGGGGATCGACCACGTGAAGGAACCAAGCCCGCGGACGGCGAGGTCGAGGAGCGAGCCACGGTAGTACGCGGAGGCGGCCCCGGCGATGATGCTCAGCGGGACGATCACGACGATCGACGCCGCCGCGAGCTCTGCCGTATGCGCGAGCGCTGTCCCGACGAGCGGCCAGATCGGCTGGTGAGAGAGGATCATCTGGTTGGAATCGCCTCCCGTGAACAAGCCGAGCAGCCAGTGGCCGTAGCGCACGGGTATCGACTGGTCGAGGTGGTTCGCCGCAGTCAGTCGATTGATCAGCTCCGTCGGGCGAGGGCTCCGGAACAGCAGCGGATAGAGCGGGTTGATGTGCGCTGCAACCGTCCAGAACGAGACGAACGACACTCCGAGGAGCACGATCGCCGACAGGACCAGACGTCGGGATAGACGGACGAGCATGATCTCACCTCATCGAGCGACGGCTCGTCTCGCACGCACTCAAGGATAGTCGTGTGCAGAGAACTACAAGGCCGCGAGGATCTCCTTCGCCGCGCGAATGCCCTCCGTCGCGCCGCCTTCCATGAAGCCCTGGAAGTCCTGCGAGCAGTGCTCGCCGGCGAAGTGGATGCTGCCCTGGCGAACTCCCTCGTAGCCGGAGAACGCCGTGTATTGGCCCGGCTTCCAGTACGAGTACGAGCAGTTGAGCAGCGGGTCGCGGAACGGTGTCGAAAGCGTCGCCTTGCCGTTCCACGTCGGCATGATGCCGGGGAAGACCGTCTCGAGCTTCTCGAGGAACGCCTGCGCGTACGTCGTGACCTGTGCGCTCCCGGCGGCGGTCGAGTACGGCGTCGGGGGCGCATAGCCGCCGGCGACATTCCCGCCCGAGTAGTTGACGAGGATCCCGGTCGCTCCGTTCTGTCCTCGCGTCACGTCCCACGCATTCTGGATGCCGAGGTCCGTGTACACGCCGCCGGTCGAGCCCTGCGCGTTCCAGTAGCGGCTCGAGAACTGGAGCTGGAGCTTGGAGTTGCGGCCGGCTCCGAGTTGCGCGATCGCTGTGCTCTTGCGCGCGTCGAATCCCGCTCCCGTGAAGTCGAGCGTTCGCAGCACGGCGAACGGGAGACTCAGGATGACGTGGTCTGCGGTCACCGTCTGCGTCTTGCCCGGGGTTCCGAAGCTCACCGTCACGGTGCCGTCGGTGTTCGCCTTGATCGCCTGCATCCTCCAGCCCTGCTTGATCGACTGCCTCCCGAGATAGTTGGCGATCGCCTCGGGCAGCCGCTCGTTTCCGCCGTCGATGTGGAACCGCTCGTCTGACACGCCGAAGACCTCGAAGCTCTGCCCCGTCGGCTGGTATGCGAGCAGATAGATCAGGTTGAGCGACGCCTGGTCGGTGGTCTCGGCGCCGTATTCCTCGTTGTACGCGGCGTCGAGCAGGCGGCCCAGGCGCGACGTGTGGCCGCCCGGAACGTACGCCTCGATCCAGTCGTAGACCGACAGCTGGTCGAGCCTCCTGCCGGTATCGGTCGAGCTCGCGTAGGTCGTCGGATAGCCCGCCGCCTTCAGCTGGCTCTTCAGGATCGCGGCCACCGGCTGGAAGTCGCTGTCGGCCTGCGCGAGCGGATAGTCGCCGCCGAGGAAGTAGTACGTGTCGGCCGATCCGCGTGGCTCTGCCGCGAGCAGGTCGACGGTAGGGAGGTTGAACCGTTTTGCGAGCCCCCTGATCGCCGCGTGTCCGGTGTCGATCAGCTCGCCGCAGAACTCGGATACCTGGCCGTTCGCAAAGTAGCCGGAGCGATCCGAGTGCATCCGGCCGCCGACGCGTTCGGTCGAGGCTTCGTAGACGGTCGATGCGAAGCCCTTGTCGGCGAGCGTCAACGCTGCCGACAATCCGGCGATGCCTCCCCCGACGATCGCGATTCGCGGTGCGGTCGCCGCGTTCGCGCGTGGGGCGAATGCGGCCGGTCCTGCCACGGCGACGGCTCCGCCGGCGACGCCTGCGCGCTTGAGGAGCTCGCGCCGCGAGTACGAGGCCTCCTCTCGCCGCCCGCGGAGCTCCGCCGGCTGGATGCCGAGCTGCTCGGCCGTCCGGTGGTCGGCTGCGAGCCGCTGGAATGCGCGAAGCAGGGGCGTGCGTGCCATCGTGACCCTCCTTGGGGATGTGCGGCGACGATCTCGCATCCCGACGTCCGAAGTCAAGGTGATTGACGCAATGCGCAGAAGAGTGGTACGAATTCCACGCGTTGCGCAGGTCCGAGGCTCAGCCGCTCCGTCTTCCCGCCGCCCGCGCGGAGGCTCCGCGCGGGCCGGTCGCCCCGGCGCGCCGGGTCGACGAGCTCGACCGCGGCATCATCGAGGCCCTGCAGGAGAACGGCCGCGAGTCGTTCCGCCGCATCGCCGCACGGCTCGGCGTCTCGGAGGCGACCGTGCGCGCCCGGTATGCGCGCCTCACGAGCGAAGGGATTCTCCAGGTCGTCGCCGTCACGAACCCGCTCGGGCTCGGCTTCGAACAGGCCCTCGTCGGCATCAAGGCGTCGGGGCCGCCGGAGACCGTGGCGGACGAGCTCTCGCGCTGGCCGGAGGTCGACTACGTCGTCGTCACCGCGGGGCAGTTCGACGTCGTCGTCGAGGTCGTCGCCGCCGACCGCCGCGAGCTCCTGGATCTCACCAACCGCATGCGCGCGCTCGAGAGCGTGGTGACGACCGAGATCTTCTTCTATCTCGAGATGTGGAAGCAGCTCTACGACTGGGGGACGCGCGAATGAGCACGACGAGCACGGCGATGAGCATCGATCAGCTTCAGCAGGCCGCGCGGGACCATCTCTGGCTGCACTTCACGCGCATGGGCGGCCACGAGCCGCCGATCATCGTGCGCGGCGAGGGGTGCTACCTCGAGGACTCGAACGGCAAGCGGTACCTCGACGCGCTCGCGGGGCTCTTCGCGGTTCAGGTCGGCTACTCGTACGGGGAGGAGATGGGCCAGGCCGCGCTCGAGCAGATGCGGGAGCTGCCCTTCTACACGAACTGGTCCTACGCGCACCCGCGTGCGATCGAGCTCGCGCACGAGATCGCGCAGCTCACCCCGGGCGACCTCAACCGCGTCTTCTTCGTCTCCGGCGGCTCGGAGGCGGTCGAGTCGGCATGGAAGCTCGCGCGTCAGTACCACCAGGCGCGCGGCGAACGGCGCTGGAAGGCAGTAGGGCGCCGCGTCGCCTACCACGGCACGACGATGGGCGCGCTCTCGATCAACGGCATCGCCGCACTGCGCGCGCCGTTCGAGCCGCTTGTTCCGGACACGCTTCACGTGCGCAACACCAATCGCTACCACCGGCCGCCGGACGAGACCGAAGAGGACTTCACGGCGTTCCTGCTCGAGGATCTCGACTCGGCGATCGAGCAGGCAGGCCCGGAGACGGTCGCGATGGTCCTGATGGAGCCGGTACAGAACGCCGGCGGCGCGTTCACGCCTCCCGCGGGCTACTGGAAGGGTGTGCGCGAGATCTGCGACCGCTACGGCGTCCTGCTCTGTGCCGACGAGGTGATCACCGGCTTCGGCCGCCTCGGCTCGTGGTTCGGGTCGGAGCACTACGACATCAAGCCGGACATGATCACGTGCGCGAAGGGCCTTTCGTCCGCGTACGCGTCGATCGGCGCGGTTGTCGCGTCCGACCGCGTGGTCGAGCCGTTTCTCAACGACACCTCGATGTACACGCACGGCATCACGTTCGGCGGACATCCGGTTCAGTGCGCGATCGCGCTCAAGAATCTCGAGATCATGAAGCGCGAGCGCATTGTCGAGAACGTCCACGACAACGCCGATGCTTTTCGCGCCACCCTCGCGCAGCTGCTCGACCTGCCGATCGTCGGCGACCTCCGTGGTACGGGGTACTTCTACGCCCTCGAGCTCGTCAAGAACAAGGAAACACGTGAAACGTTCAACGACGCGGAGTGCGAGACGCTCCTGCGCGGCTTTCTTTCCCCGCAGCTTTTCGAGAAGGGACTGATCTGCCGGGCGGACGACCGCGGTGACCCGGTGATCCAGATCTCACCGCCGCTGATCGCCACCCAGAAGGAGTTCGACATCATCGCGGGTACGATCGGCGAGGTCTTGGACGAAGCTTGGAGCCGCATCGCGTGACGGCCGTCGGCCAAGTGTCCGACGCGGTCGCCCGCGACGAAGTGGGCGACATCGATATCCAGCTCATCGAGCTGAGCAAGCGGTTTGACGACGTGGTCGCAGTCGATGCGCTCTCGCTCGAGATCGAACGGGGGAGCTTCTTCGCGCTGCTCGGGCCGTCCGGCTGCGGCAAGACGACGACGCTGCGGATGATCGGGGGATTCGAGGAGCCGACGTCCGGGCGCATCGAGCTCGCGGGCACCGACGTGAGTGGGCTGCCGCCGTACAAGCGAGACGTCAACACGGTCTTCCAGTCGTATGCGCTCTTCCCGCACCTGACGATCTTCGAGAACGTGGCGTTCGGCCTGCGGCGCCGCAAGGTGCGCGGCGACGAGCTGCGGCGCCGTGTCGTCGAGTCGCTCGAGCTCGTCGGGCTCGGCGGCCTCGAGCGGCGTAAGCCGCGCCAGCTCTCCGGCGGCCAGCAGCAGCGCATCGCGCTCGCCCGTGCGCTCGTCAACCGGCCGCGCGTGCTGCTCCTCGACGAGCCGCTCGGTGCGCTCGACCTCAAGCTGCGGAAGGAGATGCAGCTCGAGTTGAAGCGCATCCAGCACGAGGTCGGGATCACCTTCGTGCACGTGACGCACGACCAGGAGGAGGCCATGACGATGGCCGACCGGATCGTGATCATGAATCACGGGCAGATCGAGCAGCTCGGAACGCCGAGCCTGCTGTACGAACAGCCGCGAACGGCGTTCGTCGCGAGCTTCCTCGGCGTCTCGAACCTGCTCGCGGGCACCGTCACCGGCGCCGATCGCGTGCGGTTGGCGGACGGCACCGAGGTCCGCGTGCAGCGCGACGCGCTCGGCGGACGCACCGGCTCCGTGCAGATCGGCGTGCGTCCCGAGAAGCTCCGCCTCGACGGCAGCGAGTCGAACACGCTCGAAGGCACGGTCGCCGAGAGCGCGTACATCGGCGTTTCGACCCAGTACATCGTCAACACGGCTGCCGGCGCGGTCACCGCGTACGTCCAGAACGACCGTCCGGGCGCGCAGGCGATCCCGGACGGTAGTCGGCTCACGCTCAGCTGGAACCCCGATTGCACCTTCGTCGTCGATGCCCAGGAGGCCTCCTGATGTCCGAGCACCTCACCCGCGGGGACTTCCTCCGCCGCGCCGCGGCCGGCGGCTCGATCCTCACCGTCCCCGGCCTGCTCGCGGCCTGCGGCGGCAGCAGCGGCACCAAGGGCGCTGCGACGACCGCCGCGGCATCGCGGACGCTGCCGAAGACGATCGTCTGGTCGAACTGGCCGCTCTACATCGACGTGAACGACAAGACGAAGGCCCACCCGTCGCTCGCCCAGTTCGAGAAGAAGTTCGGTGTCAACGTCCGCTACATCGAGGACATCAACGACAACGACTCGTTCTTCGGGAAGATCGAGGGCCCGCTCTCGCAGGGCCAGTCCGTCGACCGTGACGTCATCGTGCTCACCGACGCGTCGGGCCTTCCTGCCCGCATGATCGAGCTCGGCTGGCTCGAGAAGCTCAACAAGAGCGCGATCCCGAACATGAAGAACCTCGAGTCGGTGCAGCAGCACCCGGGCTGGGACCCGAACCGCGAGTACAGCCTCCCGTGGCAGTCGGGGATGACCGGGATCGGCTACGACCCGGCGAAGGTCGGCGGCGAGATCAACTCCGTCACCGAGCTCCTCACCAACCCGAAGCTGAAGGGCAAGGTCACGCTCCTGACGGAGTTCGGCGACACGATGGGCCTCGTCATGGCCGCGAACGGGGACGACCCGTCCAAGGTCACGCCGGCGGCCTTCGACCGCGCCGAGAAGATGATCAAGAAGGCGGTCGACTCGGGGCAGGTGCGTCAGTTCACGGGGAACGACTATGCGCCGCTGCTCGCCAAGGGCGACGTCTGGGCCTGCTTCGCTTGGTCGGGTGACATGGTGCAGCTCCAGGCCGACCACCCGGGACTGAAGTGGGTGCTGCCGAAGACGGGCGGCATGATCTGGACCGACAACATGCTCATCCCGAAGGGCGGCAACGCCTACGGGGCCTCCGTGTTGATGAACTGGTTCTACCAGCCGCAGATCATGGCGGAGGTGGAGGATTACGTGAACTACCTCTCGCCGGTCGTTGGCACGGCGAAGGCGCTGGAGAAGAAGGATCCGGCCGTCGCGAAGAACCCGCTCATCTTTCCGACGAAGGCGATGCTCGCGAACGTCCACCAGATCGACGCGAAGGCCGTCAACAATCCGAAGTACAAGCAGCGGTTCCAGAAGCTGATCGGGGGGTAGGCGCTGGGCGCGTTCCTTCACCGACGGCGCTGGCTGACGCCGTATGCGTTGCTCACGCCGGGCATGGCGTGGCTCCTGTTGTTCTTCGTCGTGCCGATGGTCTATCTCGCGAAGATGTCCCTCGAGCAGGGGTTCTTCCCGCTGTTCACCTTCAGCTGGGCGTGGAGCAACTTCAGCGATGCGGTTTCTGCGTATCGCCCGCAGTTCGTGCGCTCGATCGAGTACGCCGGCATTGCGACGGCGGTTGCGCTTGCGATCAGCTATCCGCTTGCGTACTGGATCGCGTTCCGCGGCGGCCGCTGGAAGAACCTCTTCCTGCTGCTCGTGATCGCGCCGTTCTTCGTCACGTATCTCATCCGCACGCTGGCCTGGGAGACGATCCTCTCGGACAACGGCGTCGTCGTGGGCCTCCTGCGCGACGTCCATATCCTCGGCGCCGACGGGCGGCTGCTCGCGACGTCGGCCGCCGTCATTGCCGGCATCACCTACAACTTCCTGCCGTTCATGGTGCTGCCGCTGTACGTCAGCCTCGAGCAGGTCGATCCGAGGCTCATCGAGGCGGCGTCCGATCTCTACGCGAACCGGGTGGTGTCGTTCGCACGCGTCACGCTGCCGCTCTCGCTTCCCGGTGTGTTCGCGGGCGTCCTGCTGACGTTCATCCCTGCCGCCGGCGACTTCATCAACGCGCAGCTACTCGGCACGCCGAGGCAGTACATGATCGGCAACGTCATCCAGTCGCAGTTCCTGTCGCTGCGCAATTACCCGACCGCGGCAGCTCTCTCGTTCGTCCTGATGGGGTCGATTCTCGTGCTCGTGATGATCTTCGCGCGGTCGCTCGGCACCGACCGCCTGACCGGGGCGGGCGCGTGAGCGCAGTCACGGCTCCCGCCGAAGTCGCACGGACGCGCAGCCCGCTGCGCGTGCTCGCGTGGGTGCGCCGGCATCTGCTCGACGCGTACGCACTGCTCGCGCTGGGGTACCTGTTCCTGCCGATCGCAATCGTGATCGCGTTCTCGTTCAACAACCCGCTCGGCCGGTTCAACTACACGTGGCAGGGCTTCACCTTCCACAACTGGGCCCATCCGCTCGACTATCCCGGGCTGTCCGGCGCACTGCGCGTCAGCATCGAGATCGCGCTGCTCTCGAGTCTGATCGCCACCGTGCTCGGGACGCTGATCGCGCTCGCGCTCGTCCGGTATCGCTTCCGTGGCTCGAGCACCACGAACCTCCTGATCTTCGTGCCGATGACGACGCCGGAGATCGTGATGGGCACGTCGCTGCTGACCCTGTTTCTCAACTGGAGGATCCCGCAAGGGTTCGGGACGATCCTCATTGCGCATGTTGCCTTCAACATCTCGTACGTCGTCGTCACGGTGCGAGCGCGCCTGGTGGGCTTCGACCGTCATCTCGAGGAAGCGGCGATGGACCTCGGCGCGAACGAGGTGGTGACGTTCTTCCGCGTCACGCTGCCGTTGATCGCACCGGGGATCCTCGCCGCGAGCCTGCTGGCCTTCGCGCTCTCGATCGACGATTTCGTCATCACGTACTTCAACGCGGGCACGACGACGACGTTCCCGTTGTTCGTCTGGGGCTCCGCCCGCGTCGCGGTACCGCCGCAGATCAACGTCGTCGGCACTGCCATCTTCCTCGTCGCGGTCGGCGGAATGCTCGTGAACGTCGTCTGGCAAAACCGCCGCGCCCGCCTGAGCGCGTGAAGCCGTCCGTCGAACCGCGCCTGCCTGCCTGGTGGCTCGAGCAGGCGCTCGCGTCCGAGGGAGGCGCCGAACCGGCGCCGCCGCTTGCCGGGGACGAGCGCGCTGACGTCGCGATCGTCGGCGGGGGCTACACGGGTCTCTGGACGGCGCTCGCGCTGCGCGACCGCGATCCGAGCCTGCGCGTGACGCTGCTCGAGGCCGAGATCTGCGGCGCAGGGCCGAGCGGACGCAACGGCGGCTTCCTGCACGGCTACTGGGCGAAGCTCGCGTCCACGCGCGGCGTGCTCGGCGACGAGGACGCCGTTCGCCTCGCACAGGCGGCAGAGGCGATCGTCCCGGGTGTCCGGGCATTCGCGGAAGGGCGGGGCGAGGACATACGCCTCCGAGAGGCCGGCATGCTGATGGTCTCCGCGGCACCGGCGCAGGACGCGGCAGTCGATCACGCGGTCGCGGCCGCCGCCGCAGTCGGTCATTCCGAAGAGGCGGTCGCTCTCTCCCGTGAGGAGGTGGCGGCTCGCTGCGCGTCGCCGACGTTCCGGCGCGGCGTCTTCTTCCGGGACGGCGCAACCGTTGAGCCGGGCCTGCTCGTGCGCGCGCTGCGCCGGGCCGTGATCGACGCCGGCGTAACGGTGCACGAGCGCACGCCGGTGACGCGCATCCGCGGACAGGAGCTGACGACGCCCGGCGGCGTCCTGCATGCGCCGCAGATCGTGCTCGCGACGAATGCCGCGCTCAGCGCGTGGCGCCCGGCTTCGCGCAGCCTCACGAACTTCGGCTCGTATGTGGTGCTCACGGAGCCCGCGCCGGAGGCGCTCGAGGCGATCGGCTGGACGGGGGGCGAGGCGATCGTCGACGGGCGCATGTTCCTGCACTACTTCCGCACGACGAGCGACGGTCGCGTGCTGATGGGCAGCGGCTCGGGGCCGATCGGGTTCGCCGGCAGAGTCGACGACCGCTTCAGCCTCGACGGCCCGACCGCTGCGCGTGCCGAGGCAGGGCTGCGGCGACTGCTTCCGGGCCTCGCGGGCGTGCCCGTGGAGCGCGCGTGGGGCGGGCCGATCGACGTCTCGTCGGACCACCTGCCGTTCTTCGGGACGAAGCCAGGCACGCGCATCCACTACGGCGCCGGTTACTCGGGGCACGGGGTCGGCCCGAGCTGGCTCGGCGGACGGATCCTCGCCTCGCTCGCGCTCGACGCGGACGACGAGTGGACGAGGCTCCCGCTCGTGACGCGCCGCGTCCCGACGCTGCCGCCCGAGCCGATCCGGCGCGTCGGCGGCGGCCTCGTGCGTTCGGCGATCATGGCGTGCGAGGCGGCGGAGGAGCAGGGACGTCGGGCACCGCTCGCTGCGCGCGCGGGCGCTGCGCTGCCACGGCTCCTCGGGATGGAGCTCGGAACACGTTGATGCTCGGATCTCGCGAGGCCGTTCGATCTGAGAGCATCGCGCTTTCCCCGAGCGAGGAGACCTGACGTTGGCGTACACCGAACAGACAGCACTGGCGCTCGAAGAGCGCGGCAAGTTGATCAAGTCGCTGCGCCGCTTCGACATGGTGTTCTTCACCGTCTGCGCGTTCGTCGGGCTCGACACGCTCGGGACCGTCGCGTCCAACGGGCCACAGGGCTTCCTCTGGCTCGTGGTGCTCGCCGTCGTCTTCGTCCTGCCGTACGCGCTCCTCATGGCGGAGGTCGGGTCCGCGTTCACGCAGGAGGGAGGCCCGTACGAGTGGATGAAGATGGCGTGGGGCCGCTTTCTCGGCGGCATCGGCGCGATTCTCTACTGGGTCACGAACCCGTTGTGGGTCGGCGGCTCGCTCGCCTTCATCTCCACGGACGCCTGGCGGGCGAACGTCTTCGGGATCGGGCACGGCACCTTCGGTGACTACGTCTTCAAGTTCGTGTTCATCTGGATCTCGATCGGCGTGGCCATCGCGTCGCTGAGGCAGGGGAAATGGATCCCGAACTTCGGTGCGATCCTTCGCTTCTTCACGCTGGGTTTCTTCTCGATCACCACCGTGATCTACGGGATCGAGCACGGCTTCCACGGCTTTTCGGCCCATGAGATCTCGCCGTCACGCGCGGTCTTCATCGGCCTCGTGCCGGTATTGCTGTTCAACTACGTGGGCTTCGAGCTGCAGAACGGCGCGGCCGAGGAGATGGAGGACCCGCAGAAGGACGTGCCGCTCTCGGTCTTCAGGAGCGCCGTCCTCGGCGTGCTGCTCTACGTCGTCCCGATCCTCTGCATCCTGGTTGTGCTGCCGCTGAAGCAGGTGACGGGCATCGGGGGCTTCATCGACGCGGTGACGAGGGTTTTCGGCGTCTACGGTGGCGCCTCGCATGCGTTGCTCGTCGTCATGACGCTGTCGTTCGTAGGCAGCCTCGTCACCTCGGGCGCCGTGTGGATGATCGGCTCCGATCGCATCCAGGCCGTCGCCGCGTACGACGGCGCGTTCTTTCCCTTCTTCGCCCGGTTCAACAGGCGCTTCGGCACGCCTGTTCGTGTGAACGTCCTCTCCGGGCTCGTGTCCACGGCCTTCTGCTTCGTCGCGATCGCGTTCTTCAAGAGCGGCGCCGACTCGACGTTCCAGGTCGTGCTCGACATCGCGATCTCCACGACGCTGCTCTCGTACATCCTCATCTTCCCGGCGGTCCTCAAGCTGCGGTACTCCCATCCCGACGTCGAGCGGCCGTATCGCGTGCCCTTCGGCGAGGCGGGCATCTGGGTGGGGACGGCGATCGTCACGCTCTGGATCGTGCTCGGCTCGTGGGTGGCCGTCTTCCCCGGCACGATCGAGCGGCTCATCGGCGTCGACTACGGCCCGTTCACGGACGCCTGGGGTGTCAGTCGCCTCAAGTTCGAGACGTACACACTCGGGACGCTCGGCGTGATCGTGCTGCTCGGCGTCATCGGCTATATCGCCGGTGCTCCGACGCGGCGGCAGGTTGCGGGAGCGCCGCCGGAGGCGTGACGGGCGTCACGCTCTGCGACGTCGGCCCGCGCGACGGACTCCAGAACGAGCCCGAGACGCTCGCTCCCGGCGTGCGCGCCGAGCTCGTCGACCGGCTCGCACGCGCGGGGCTGCCGCGGGTCGAGGCAGTGAGCTTCGTACGCGACGACCGGGTGCCGCCGATGGCGGGAGCGGAGCAGGTCGTCGCCGCTCTCACTCGCCGCGACGGCGTCGAGTATTCCGGCCTCGTGCTGAACGAGCGGGGCTACGAGCGCTTCCGCGCCGTCGCGCTCGACCGCGTCAACGTCACGTTCGCCGCGACAGAGAGCTTCAACCGCGCGAACGGAAACGCGTCGCTCGAGGAGGCCGTCGCGCGCGTCGAAGCCATCCTCGCCGTCGCCGACGTCCCCGCGACCGTCACGATCTCCGTCTGCTTCGGCTGCCCCTTCGAGGGTCCCGTCGATCCGGGCCGCGTCGCCGAGCTGGCGGCGCGCTTCACCGGCCGCGCGGAGGTCGTGCTCTCGGACACGATCGGCGTCGCCACGCCGTCGCGCGTGCGTGCCCTCGTCGAGCGAACGCACGCCGAGGGCTTCCACGGCCACAACACGCGGAACACGGGCTATGCGAACTGCCTCGCCGCGCTCGAGGCGGGTGCACGCGTGCTCGACGCGTCCGTCGGGGGCCTCGGCGGCTGCCCCTACGCGCCGCGCGCCACGGGCAACGTCGCGACGGAAGACCTCGTCTATCTCCTCGAGGGCGAAGGCATCGAGACCGGTGTCGACCTCGACCGGCTCATCGGCGTGTCCACGTGGCTCGAAGGCCTCCTCGGGCGTACGCTCGAGGGCTATGTCTACCGCGCCGGGCCGTGGTCCCCTTCCGAACCGTGGCCCCCTTCCGAACCGTGGCCCTCGTCTTCGTAGTCGCCCAGGCGCGGGGGCGGCGAGCGGTGCCGGATGCGCTCGCCGTCGACGGAGAGCGGGGGCGAGACGGTCGTGCCCTCGCCGAGCCGCTGCAGGATGCCGAGCGCGCGTGTCTGCTCGTGCTCGAACGCCTCGCCGACGTCGCGGAGCGGTGAGGCGGGTACGCCGGCGTCCGTCAGCTCTGCCTCCCACTCGGCGCTCGTGCGGGTGCGCAGGCGCTCCGTGAGGAGCGCCGCCAGCTCGGCGCGGTTTCGCACGCGGTCGGGATTCGTGCGGAAGCGCTCGTCGTCCGGTAGGCCGAGGGCGCCGCGCAACCTCTCGTAGAGGCCGTCGCTGCCCGCGACGATCATCAGTGCACCGTCACTCGTCGGGAAGACCTCGTACGGCGCGATCAGCGGGAACGCCGACCCGTGCCGTCCGGGCGCCTCGCCGGTGGCTGCGTACGCGGCGAGCTGCGACGAGAGGAGCGCGAGCGAGGTCTCATAGAGCGACGTATCGATCGTCCGTCCGGCACCGGTCGTCTCGCGCTCGAGCAGGGCCGCGAGGATGCCGATGCTCGCCCACTGCCCGGTCGCGAAATCGATCAGCGACACGCCCGCGCGCACGGGCGGCCCGTCGGCCTCGCCGGTGACGCTCATCAGGCCGGTTGCTGCCTGCATGAGCGGGTCATATCCCGGCCGGTCGGCGAGCGGCCCGGTCGCGCCGTACGCGCCGATCGTGCAGTACACGAGACGAGGATTGCGCGCGTGCAGCGCGTCGGCGCCGAGGCCGCGGCGTTCGGCTAAACCGGGGCGGAGGCTTTGCACGAACACGTCAGCCTCGTCGACGAGACTCAGCACGACGTCGATGTCCTCCTCGAGGTCCACCGCGAGCGAGCGCTTGCCCGCGTTCGCCGCGAAGAACAGCACCCCGTCTCCGTCGACGAACGGCGGCCCCCAGGCCCGCGCGTGATCGCCCTCGCGCGGCTCGACCTTCACGACGTCGGCGCCGAGCGCGGCGAGCAGCTGCGTGCACGACGGGCCGGCGAGCGACGCTGTGACGTCGACGACGCGGATGCCTTTCAGCGGCTCGAAGCTCATCGCGGGTGCACCCAGACGGTTGCCGGGCCGGCCTGGGTCTGCACCGTCTCGGTCGGCTCTGCGCCGAGCTTCTCGGCGACGCGTGCCGACCGCGTGTTCTCGGGGGCGATCAGCGAGATCAACCGTTCGACTCCACGCTCGTCATAGACCCACTTTCGCACGACCCGCGCGGCCTCCGTTGCATAGCCGCTGCCCCAGTGCTCGCGCCCGATCGCCCAGCCGAGCTCGACCACCGCGTCGCTGCCGGCGTCGGCGAGGGTGGATGTCTCCCACAGGCGCCCGTTCCATACGAGCGGGCCCACGCGCCCCAGCACGCGGCTCTCCGCCTTCGACACGACGAGGAACGGTCCGAGATCGTTCAACCGCCACCGGGCGATCCACCGCTCGAGATGTTCGATCGCCACCTCGATTCCGCCCGGCTCGGAGCCGATCGGACGCATCACCGCCTCGTCGCCGACGAAATCCAGCAACGCCTCCGCGTCGTCGAGCTGCGGCAATCGCAGCATGAGCCGCTCGGTCTCCAGCTGCACAGGCATGCCGCTGAAGCTAACGGGTAGCGTCGTTCCCTGTGAACCGACTCGCGCAGGAGACGAGCCCGTATCTCCTCCAGCACGCGGCGAACCCCGTCGACTGGTACGCCTGGGGCGACGAGGCGTTCGCCCGCGCCCGCAGCGAGGACAAGCCGATCCTGCTCTCGATCGGCTACGCCGCTTGCCACTGGTGCCACGTGATGGAGCGCGAGTCGTTCGAGGACGAGGCGACGGCGCAGCTGATGAACGAGCTCTTCGTCAGCGTCAAGGTCGACCGCGAGGAGCGCCCGGACGTCGACGCGGTCTACATGGAGGCGGTGCAGTCCCTGACCGGCCAGGGTGGGTGGCCGATGACGATGTTCCTCACGCCCGACGGCAAGCCGTTCTTCGGCGGCACGTACTACCCGCCGGAGCCGCGTCACGGCCTTCCCTCGTTCCGGCAGCTACTCGTGGCGGTCGCCGAGGCCTACCGAGACCGGCGCGACGACATCGCGAAGCAGGCGAGCGCACTCGTCGACTCCCTGCAGCGGAGCGGACGGACGACACCGTCGGACGAGCCGCTCACCGGTGAGCTCTTTGCCGAGGCGGAGCGCGTGCTGCGCGCGCAGTACGACCCGCGCTGGGGTGGGTTCGGCCACGCGCCGAAGTTCCCGCCTGCGTCGACGATCGAGTTCCTGCTGCGACGCGGCGTGTTCGACCTGGCGCTCGGCACGCTCGATGGGATGCGCACGGGTGGCATGTACGACCTCGTGGGCGGCGGCTTCCACCGCTACTCGGTCGACGCTCAGTGGCTTGTGCCGCATTTCGAGAAGATGCTCTACGACAATGCGTTGCTCGTCCCGGCGTATCTGCATGCGTGGGTGCTGACCGGAGAGGAGAGCTATCGCGGGGTGGTCGACGACACGATCGAGTACGTCCTGCGCGAGCTGCGTCTCGAGGGCGGCGGCTTCGCGTCCGCACAGGACGCCGACACCGACGGCGTCGAAGGGCTCACCTTCACGTGGACGGCGGAGGAGCTCGCTGCCGCGATCGGCCCGGGCCGCGAGGAGCTGCTGCAGCCCTTCGAGCACGGCCGCTCGATCCTGCGCGGGCGGCTGACGCCACGGGAGCGGGCGACGCTCTTCGCGCTGCGCGAGCAGCGTCCGAAGCCTCTGCGCGACGACAAGGCGATCGCTGCGTGGAACGGATTGATGCTCGCTGCCCTCGCCGAGTCGGGGCGGCGGCTCGAGCATGCCGACTGGGTCGGCGCCGCACGCGAGCTCGCGGAGTTCCTGCTCGGCCCGCTCTCCGACGGCGAGCGCCTGCACCGGACGTGGAGGAACGGCGTGGCCAAGGGCACGGGCTACCTCGAGGACTACGCGAACGTCGCGCACGGCCTCTACGAGTTGCACGTCGCCACAGGCGAGCTGCGCTGGCTGCACGAGGCGCACCGGCTCGCGAGGCTCGCGGTCGAGTTGTTCGCCGACGAGGAGCTCGGCGGGTTCTTCCTCACGCCGTCCGACGGCGAGGCGCTCGTCGCGCGGCAGAAGGACCTCGACGACAACCCGACGCCGTCCGGCAACTCGATGCTCGCGTTCGTGCTGTTGCGTCTCGCGCGGATCTGGGGTGACGACGAGCTCGAGCGCCGCGCGGTCGGTGTGCTGCGGCTCGTCCGCGACGTGATCCCCCGCGCCCCCACGGCGTTCGGGTGGGCGCTCTGTGCGCTCGACCTCCAGCTCTCGCCTCCGCAGGAGCTGGCGATCGTCGGCGGCCCGGGCAGCGAGGTTGCGCGTGTCGCCCTCCGCGGGTTCCGCGCGAATGCCGTCGTCGCCTTCGGCCCGGCCGACGACATTCCGCTTCTCGAGGGCAGGAGCCTCGTCGACGGCCGGCCGGCGGTCTATGTCTGCGAGCGGTTCGCCTGCCGCGCGCCGGTCACGGATCCGGATCTGCTCTAAACGAGTAGGTCGCTTCTGCCGATGGGGGAGGGATGCGTCTACGGACTCTGCTCGCCACCATCGCGCTCGCCGCTGTCGCCGCTACGTCTGCTCATGCCTCCGCACGCCCGGTAACGGCGCAGGATCGTGCGCTGCTCGCCCGTGCGGCGACCTACGAAGAGAAGATCGCGGAGCAGGTCACCGCCCGACTCACGGGCCGCAAGGCATCGGTGCGCTGCGGCTCGCTCGGCATGTCGGACCCGCGGGTCCTCGGGGTGACCCCGCTGCTCGACCAGCAATCGTTCGACTACTTCCTCATGCGCCCCGCCGAGTGCACGTATCTCGCCTGGTTCCGTCAGGCTCCCGCACGCTGGGATCCGCGCAGCTGTGCGGGCGAAGACTGTGCGCGCGTCGGCGACGTCGCGATGGCGCTCGCGGTGGTCGCGCACGAGTCGTACCACGTGCTCGGCTATACGAATGAGGCGCAGGTCGAGTGCTACGGCATGCAATCGATCTGGTTCGTGGCGAACAAGCTCGGAGCGCCCGTTGCCGAGGCGCAGGCGCTCGGGCTGCTCTACGCGACGAGGATGTATCCCAACCGGCAGACGCAGACGCCCACGTACTGGTCGGCCGAGTGCCGCGACGGGGGCAAGTACGACCTGCGCCCCGCCAGTCACAGCTGGCCGAGCTAGTCCAGAGAAACACGAAGGGGGCCATAGCCCCCTTCGCAGGAACGGATGGACTGCTGCCGGCTAGCGGTTACCGACGAAGACCGACCCGAACGGGTTCCAGCCGCCGGTCGCCCCGCCGTTCCACTTGGCGAGGATCTCGTTCTCGATCGGGAAGTTGTCGCCCGGTCCGGTCTGGAGCGTGACCCCCGGATAGAGGAAGGGGTTCTTCGCCTTCTTCGGATCGAGGTGCTTCAGCGCGTTCATGAGCCCTGCGCGCGTCGGGGTCTTGCCGGCGTTCTTCAACGCGTAGATCAGCGTCCAGGCGCTCGAGAGACCGTAGAACGAGAGCGAGTTGTTCGGGTCGACCGTCGGCGCGTACTGCGCGAGGACCTGCTTGCCGAGCGCGATGCCCGGGAAGCCCGATTCACTCGACACGCTCGGATCGACCGTCCAGCCCGTCGAGATCGCTCCGTCCACCTTCGCGCCGCTGCTGGCCGCGATCTTGATGAAGGTCGCGACCGCCGACACGTTGTTGATGAACGTGTTGGCCGGCGACCAGCCGACCTTCGCCGCTGTGACGAGACCCTGGATCGTCGGCGTCGGCGTCGCGAAGAGCACGAGCGTGTCCGCGCCCGACGCCTTGAGGGCCAGCACCTGTGAG
>JAOPYX010000005.1 GCA_025964535.1 Actinomycetes bacterium
GCACCGAGACGACGATGCCGCTCGGCATGTGCGTGAGTCGCACCGCCGAATCGGTCTTGTTCACGTGCTGCCCGCCTGCGCCCGACGAGCGGAACGTGTCGACGCGCAGGTCGTCGTCGTCGATCACAACGGCGGCGGTGTCCTCGAGCAGCGGCGCCACGATCACCTGGCCGAAGCTCGTGTGCCTGCGGTGTGCCTGGTCGAACGGGCTCTGGCGCACGAGGCGGTGCTTGCCGCGCTCCGCTTTCATGATCCCGTAGGCGTTGTCGCCCTTCACGACGAACGTCGCCGACTTGATCCCGTACTCCTCGCCGGGGCTCGTGTCGAGCAGCTCCGTCTTGAAGCCGCGGTCGGCCGCCCAGCGCAGGTACATGCGGAGGAGCATCTCCGCCCAGTCCTGTGCGTCCGTTCCGCCGGCGTCGGCCTGGATCGTGACGACGGAGTCGCCGGAGTCGTACTCGCCGCTGAAGAGTGCGTCCTCCTGCAGCCGGTCGAGCTCGTTACGCAGCGGCACGATCGACGAGGCCACCTCGTCGGCAAGGCTCTCGTCCATCTCGAGCAGCTGGCGCGCGTCGTCGTACTCGCGCGTGAGGCGGTTGTACCGCTCGAGCCGCCTCGCAAGGCGTGCATGCTCGGCCGAGACCCTGGCAGCGTGCTCGGGCTCATCCCAGAAGCCGGGCTGTCCGAGCTCCTCCTCGAGCTCGGCGATCCGCGTCGTCAGCGAAGCGGGGTCAAAGGTAACCACGGACCCAGTCGAGCTGGGCCCCGATCTCCTTCAGTTGGTCCTCGAGTGAAAGTTCCGGTTGATCCGCCATCGCCCGGCCGATGGTACCCGCCGCGACACTCACAGGAAGCTCTCAGCCGGCGCTCACGCCCAGATTAGGACCGGCGAGTGGAATGAGCCCATGAACGCAATCGAGATTCCCCCCAAGAGCATCGCGCAGCTGAACGCGCTCGGCACCACCGCGGAGCTGATCACGGAGCCCGTCGCGCTCGCCGATGCCCTCACCTGCCTCCTCGACGAGTTGCGGGCGATCGACGAGGCCTGTAGCCGCTTCCGCCCGGACTCCGAGGTGATGCGTCTCCGTTCCGCCGGCGGCCGCTGGACGGCGGCGAGCCCGCTGTTCCGCGAAGCGCTCCATGCCGGCGTCCGGGCGGCCGCGGCCACCGGCGGCGACGTCGACCCGACGGTCGGCGGCTCCCTGAACGCACTCGGCTGGGACCGGGACTTTGCGATCGTCGTCTCCCGGAACGCGGCGATCGAGATCGAAGCGGTTCCGGCGGCCGGCTGGCGGCGGATCGAGATCGACGACGAGCGCGGGCGCGTGCGCGTGCCGCCCGACACGACGATCGATCTGGGCGCGACCGCGAAGGCGCTCGCCGCCGACCGAGCCGCACAGGCGGCGTACCGGGCGACCGGCGTCGGCGTGCTCGTCAACCTCGGCGGCGACATCGCGGTCGCAGGACCTGCGCCCGACGGCGGCTGGCCGGTCCTCGTTGCCGACGATCACCGCACGCCGCTCGACGGGGAAGGCGAGACCGTCGCGATCCGCTCCGGGGGGCTCGCCACGTCGAGCACCTCCGTGCGCCGCTGGAACACCGCGGGCGGCGAGGTCCACCACATCGTCGATCCGCGCAGCGGCGCGCCTGCCGCCCGGGTCTGGCGCACCGTCAGCGTCTGCGCCGCTTCGTGCGTCGACGCGAACACCGCGTCGACCGCGGCGATCGTGCGCGGCACGGCCGCGCCCATGTGGCTGCAGAGCCTGCACCTGCCGGCGCGTCTCGTGCGCACCGACGGAAGCGTCGTCCTCACGGACGGCTGGCCGGGGGCGGAGGAGCAGCCGTGGGCGGCCTGACGACCGGTCCGGCCTGGTACCTCATGCGCGGCAGCGGTGTGATGGCGCTGATCCTGCTCACCGGCGTCGTCGTGCTCGGAATCGCCACGTCGAAGCATGCGCAGCTGGGCCGACTGCCGCGCTTCGCCACGCCCGCGCTGCACCGCAGTATCTCGCTCCTCTCGGTCGTCTTCCTCGCGATCCACGTCGTCACCTCGATCATCGATCCATACGCAGCCGTTCGGCTCGCTCAGATCGTGCTGCCGCTGCCGCTCGGCCCGTACCCGCTCTGGCTCGGGCTCGGCGCGCTTTCGCTCGACGTGCTCGCCGCGGTGATCGTCACGAGCCTCCTCCGGCAGCGCCTGAGCCGGCGCGTATGGAAGAGCGTGCACTGGCTCTCGTATGCGTCGTGGCCGGTGGCCCTCGCACACAGCGTCGGCATGGGCAGCGACGCGACCTCGCTCTGGTTCCTCGGCGTCGCGGTCGCGTGCACCGCCGCGATCGGCGCGGCAACGGTGTGGCGCCTCGCCGGGTCGGGCCAGGCATTGCCGAAGTACCTCGGCTCGCCGCTCCGCCCGGTCGAGGAGCCGCGGGCGTGAGCGCGCTCACCGTTCGCGAGCCGCAGCTCGCCCTCGAGCCACGACTCCTCAGCAGAACGAGCTGCGCTGCCCCGCTGCCCGCGCTCTCGCGCGCCCGGGAACGCGAGCATCTGCTCGCGGAGATCGAAGCAAGCGGCCTGACCGGCCGCGGCGGCGGCGGCTTCCCCACTGCGACGAAGTTGCGCGCGGTCGCCCTCGGTCGCTCGCCGATCGTCGTCGCGAACGGGACGGAAGGCGAGCCCGCAAGCTCCAAGGACAAGGTCCTCATCGCCGCGAACCCGCACCTCGTCATCGACGGTGCGGTCACCGCGGCGCGGCTCGTCGGGGCAACGGACGTCGTCATCGCGGCCGGTCGCGCCGACGGCCGGGGCATCGCCGCGCTCGAGCACGCCGTTGCGGAGCGGCGCGGTTTCGACCAGGGCATTGCGCTCGGTGTCGTCGCCGCGCCGGACCGCTTCGTCGCCGGCGAGGAGAAGGCGCTCGTCAACTGGCTCAACGGCGGACAGGCCAAGCCGACGGTCGACCGTCCGTTCGAGCGAGGCGTGCGCGGTCGGCCGACGCTCGTCCAGAACGTCGAGACGCTCGCCAATCTTGCTCTGATCGCACGTCACGGCGCGGACTGGTTCCGCGAGCTCGGCACGCCGCAGGAGCCGGGATCGGCGCTCGTCACCGTGCGTGGGGCCGTTCGCGCGCCGGGCGTCGCGGAGATCGAGCTCGGCACGACGCTGCGCGACGTGCTCGCCGGCTTCGGCGGCCTGACCGCGATCCCCCAGGCCTTCCTGCTCGGCGGCTACTTCGGGACGTGGGTCTCGGCACGCGACGCGCTCGACCTCCCGTTCACGAACGAGTCGCTTCGCCCGCTCGGCGCCTCGCTCGGCGCACGTCTGGTGATCGCGCTCCCGCAGGATGCGTGCGGCCTCGCCGAGACTGCACGGGTCGTCCGGTACCTGGGGCGCGAGAGCGCGGGCCAGTGCGGCTCCTGCTACTTCGGCCTGCCCGCAATCGCGACCGCGTTCGAGATGCTCGCAGGCGGAACCGCCGACGCGCCGCAGGCGCTCGAACGCCTCTCGCGCCTGGTGCCGCAGGTCGAGGGCCGGGGAGCGTGCTCGCTGCCGACCGGCGCAACGCGGCTCGTGACCTCCGCGCTCCGCGTCTTCGCCCACGAGGTCGACGGCCATCGCGCGGGCCGGTGCTGCGCTCCGCGCCGTCCGGCCGTCCTGCCCGTCCCCGACCTGCATGAACACGAATGGAGCTGAACCCGATGTCCCGACACATCCGTGTCAACCCGATCCTCTGCGACGGCTTCGGCCAATGCGCCGAGCTGTTGCCCGAGCTGATCGAGCTCGACGAGTGGGGGTATCCGATCGTCTCCGAGGCACCGGTGCCCGCGTCGCTTGAGGCCGAGGCGCGCCAGGCAATCGCGCTGTGCCCCCGGCTCGCACTCACGCTCGAACGGCGGCGCGCCGCACAGCCGCTAGGAGCGGCTCGATGAGCCGCGACACGGATGCCCGGGTCCGCGAGCGCGAGCTCGGTCTGCTGCGCCTACGGCGTGTCACGCGCTCCGTCGTCGCGGTAGCCGTCGGCGGCTGTGCGGCGTTCGCCGGGATTGCGGCGGTGTCGAAGTCGACCGCCGCAACGACGAACGCGGGCGGGAGCAAGGTGATCGTCAACGGCACGATCGCCAACAAGAAGGCGACCGCCGCGCCTCCAACCGTCGCCGCTCCCGCGACGGCACCGACCTTTGCGCCGTCTCCACCGGTGACCGCCTCCGGAGGGTCGTAGTCAGGCTGCGGCGGGAGCCGCTACGCGCCGTGGCACTTCTTGAACTTCTTGCCCGAACCGCACCAGCAGGGATCGTTGCGGCCGAGCTTCTCGTGCGGCGAGGCCTGAATCGTCTGGAGCCCTCCCGGCACCGCCCCCCCAGCCGCAGCCGCGACCGCGGGCGCGCCGGTGGAGCCGCCGTGCTCGTACTGGAGGTCCGCCCCGTTGCCGCCGTTCGAACCGGGTTGGGGCAGTAGCTCCGCACCCTGTCCCGCGTCCCCGGGCTCGAGCTCCGCGTGGAAGAGGTGCAGCACGACCTCGCCGCGGATCGCACGGCCGAGATCGGTGAACATGCGCTCGCCCTCCGACGTGTACTCGACGAGCGGATCCTTCTGCGCCAGGCCGCGCAGACCGACGCCCTCGCGCAGGTAATCCATGTTCTCGAGGTGCTCGCGCCAGCGCACGTCGACCACCTGGAGGATCACGAACCGCTCGAGCTCGCGCATCAGCTCCGGGCCGAACTGCTCCTCCTTCGCGGAGTACTCATCGCGCGCGTCGGTCTGGAACTCCTCGATCAACGCCTCGCGCGTGATGTCCGCGCCGAGGTCCTCGCGCAGCTCGTCCGCCGTGATCTCGCTCGGGTACAGCCCGGCAAGCGCATTCGTCAGCGCCTCGAGATCCCACTCCTCCGCGTACTGCTCCTCCGTAAACGAGTTCACGGTGTCCTCGACGAGGTCGTCGATCCAGAGCTTCACCTGCTCCGACATGTCCTCGCCCTCGAGCACCTGTCGGCGCTGCTCGTAGATGCGCCCACGGTGACGGTTGAGGACGTCGTCGTACTTGAGGACGTTCTTGCGCATGACGAAGTTCTGCTCCTCGACCTTCTTCTGCGCGCCCTCGATCTGGCGGCTGAGGATCTTCGCCTCCATCGGCTGGTCGTCTGGGATCTTGAAGCGCTCCATGATCCCCTTGATCCGGTCGCCCGCGAACAGGCGCACGAGATCGTCTTCGCCGGAGAGGTAGAAGCGCGTCTCGCCCGGGTCGCCCTGGCGGCCGGAGCGGCCGCGAAGCTGGTTGTCGATGCGGCGCGACTCGTGCCGCTCGGTGCCGAGGACATAGAGGCCGCCGAGCTCCTTCACGCCCTCGCCGAGCTTGATGTCGACGCCGCGGCCCGCCATGTTCGTCGCGATCGTGACCGCGCCCGGCTGGCCGGCGTCGATGATGATCTCCGCCTCGCGCGCGTGCTCTTTCGCGTTCAGGACGGTGTGCCTCACACCCTTCTTCGTCAGGAGCGCCGAGAGGTACTCCGACGTCTCCACGGCGATCGTGCCGACGAGCACCGGCTGTCCGGTCTCGCTGCGCTCCTTGATGTCGCGCGCGACGGCCTCGAACTTGCCTTCCTTCGTCTTGAAGACCATGTCGTGCTTGTCGAGCCGCGCGACCTGGACGTTCGTCGGGATCTCGACGACGTGCAGGTTGTAGATCTCGACGAACTCCTTCTCCTCGGTCTTGGCGGTACCCGTCATGCCGCCGAGCTTCTCGTAGAGGCGGAAGTAGTTCTGCAGCGTGATCGTCGCGAGCGTGAGGTGCTCCTCCTGAATGCGAACGCCTTCCTTCGCCTCCACGGCCTGGTGCAGGCCCTCGCTCCAGCGGCGGCCCTCCATGATCCGGCCGGTGAACTCGTCGACGATCTTCACCTCGTCGTTCTCGATCACGTATTCGACGTCTCGGTGATAAAGCGCCTGCGCCTTCAGCGCCTGGTGGAGGTGGTTGACGAGCTGCGAGCTCTGCGGCGCGTAGAGGTTCTCGATCCGCAGCGCGCGCTCGACCTTCTTCACGCCCTGCTCGGTGACGGCAACGGTCTTGTGCTTCTCGTCGTACTCGAAATCGGCGCCTGCCGTCTCGGCGGCGCCCTTCGCGTCGCCCGGGCTCGAGCGGTGCCCGATCAGGTTCGGCACGACACGTGCGAAGTCGTAGTAGAGCTGCGCCGCCACCTCGGGCTCGCCGGAGATGATCAGCGGGGTTCGCGCCTCGTCGACGAGGATCGAGTCGACCTCGTCCACGATCGCGTACTTGTGCCCGCGCTGCACGATGCCGTCGAGCGAGACCGCCATGTTGTCGCGCAGGTAGTCGAAGCCGAACTCGGAGTTCGTCCCGTACGTGACATCGGCGAGATACGCGTCGCGGCGCGGTTCGAACGCCATCATGTTCTCGATGTACGCGGTGCGCATGCCGAGCGCCTGGAAGACCGGCTCCGTCCACGCCTGGTCGCGCTGTGCCAGGTAGTCGTTCGTCGTCACGAGGTGCACGCCACCGGCGATCGCGTTGAGATAGAGCGCCTGGGTCGCGACGAACGTCTTACCCTCACCGGTCTTCATCTCGGCGATGTCGCCCTCGTGCAGCACGATTCCGCCCATCAGCTGGACGTCGAAGAGACGCACGCCCATCGTGCGCTTGAACGCCTCGCGAATCGCCGCAAACGCCTCGAAGAGCAGCGCGTCGAGCGTCTCGCCGTTCTCGAAGCGCTCGCGGAACTCGGCCGTCTTGCCGGCGAGCTCCTCGTCGGAGAGCTGCTCGAACTCGGGCTCGAGCGTGCCGATGTATGCCGCCTGCTCCGCGAGCCGCCTGAGGCGCCGGCCCTCGCCGACGCGGAGAACCTTTTCGAAGGAGCCGAGCTGTTGGGCCATCAGAAGAACAGGGTACCGACCTCCTGACCCCTACAGGGGCGAGGCTCGGACCTCCCAGAGGTCGCCGTCGAGGCGCTCGGCCTGCACAACGTAGTCCGCTCCTTCAGCCGCCTCACCGGCCTGCTCGAGCGCGGGAATGTCTCCGCTCCAGGGCTCTCCGTCGACCCGCAGGTCGATCTCGCCGTCCAGCGAGGCCAGCTCGATCTGGTCGCCGCCCGCGAAGTCGAGCTCGAGGACGTCGATGCCGCGGGCGGCCACCGACCAGAGGTCGCCGTCCTGGCGGCGCGCCACAACGCGGTACGGGGGCGGCAACTGCCGCTCCACCGCGTCGGCGAGGGGCGAGAGATCCACGTCCCCCTGCTCGTCGTCGACGATCACGTCGCCGTTCGGGAGCGTCGCGAACTGGACGCTCTCCCCGGTGACGCCGGGGGCGTCCACCGTCACGACCACGTCGTACTCGCCCGGACGCGCCAGTGCCCGCCGCCAGATGCCGAGCACGTTGTCGGCGGCGTACGTCCCGGCGAACGGGTCGACGGGGCCGGGATCGGGCTCGGTGCCCTCTGCGGGCTCGCTGTCCTCTACGCCCATGTCAGAGGGCCGCCGCACGGACTTCCCAGAGCTCGCCGTCGAGCCGCTCGGCGTGGACGGTGTACTCCCCTCCCTCGCGCGCGCCGCGCTCCTCGAGCCGCGGCAGCGAGCCGAAGACCCGGGCGTCGTCGACCGCGAGCGTCGTCGAGCCGTCCGCCGTGCGGGTGAGGTCGATCGCGTCGCCCTCCGGGGCGTCGGGCAACTCGATCAGCTCGATGCGGCGAGCCTGCACCGCCCAGAGGCTCTCGCCCTGGCGCGTCGCGCGCGCCCTGTACGGCGCCCGGACGGATTGCTCGACGGCCGCGGCGAGCGGCTCGAGCGAGTCATCCGGCCCCTCCTCGACGAGCAGCGTTCCGTCGGGCAGCGCAACGAAGCGGACGGCGTCGCCCTCGATGTCCGGAGCGTCCGCGGTGACGGTGGCGTCCCACTCGCGCGGCCGGTGCACACCGTGAATGCCCGCCTCCCCCCAGGCAGGGCGCGTGTCGACCGGCTCCGCCGCCTCGTTCAGGCCGGCCTCACGCGCCAGGCGTTCGTGCAACGGCTCCCGCCGCCGGAACAGCGGCACGCTCAGTCCGTCGGTTGGGGCGCCGGAACGTCACCGTTCCGATGCTTGTCGGCGGTGCGGCGCTTCGCGCTCTTCTTCTCCCGCTCTTCGCGCACCTGGCGCAGGAGCTTCTCGGTCAGCTCGTCGATCGACGCCTTCATGTCGCTCGACGCCTCGCGTGCGCGCAAGGTGTGCCCCTTGAGCCACACGGTCGCCTCGGCGACCTGATTGTCCGCCACCGACGGGTTTCGTTCGACGGCGAGCTCGATCTCGATCTGCGCGTCGTCGTGCATCATCCGGTCGAGCTTCGCGAGCTTCCGCTCGGCATAGGTCCGGATCGAGTCGCTCACGTCGAGGTTCTTGCCCTTGATCTGGAGCTGCATTGCGCCTCCTCGGGTCGGCCGTCGCTCTCCCCTTAGCCTACTGGCGCCCGGCCCCCGTGCGCGCTGACCCTGATGGTTGGCGGCCTCCGAGCGCAGGCTGGTGCGCGGCGGGCCAGCGCTCTTCGATGCGGCGGCCCTTCCAGATCGCGACCGAGCCGGCCCAGGTGAGCACGAAGAGCCCCACGATCGCATAGCCGAGCGTCTCGAAGTCGAGCGCATTCAGCCAACCCCAGAAACCGTCCTCCAGGCGAAGCCTCGTGGCCAGCACCTGCAGGAGCTGGACGGAGCCGACGGCCAGCGCGACCGCAACCGAGAGGCTCGTGACGGTGATGTTGTAGTAGACCTTCCGGATCGGGTTCGAGAACGCCCAGCCGTAGGCCTGGCTCATGAACGCACCGTCCGCGGTATCCATCAGCGACATGCCTGCGGCGAAGAGAAGCGGCAGCGACAGGACGGCGAGGAAGGGAACCTGATGGGACGCAACGCCCGCCGCGATCGCGAGCAGCCCGACCTCCGTCGCCGTGTCGAAGCCGAGCCCGAAGAGCAACCCGAGCGGGTACATCTGCCAGGAGCGGTCGATCAGCCGGAAGAAACGGCCGACGAAGAGGCGGTTCATGAAGCCGCGGTCGAGCAGGCGCGCCTCCAGCCGCTCGCGGTCGTACCGGCCGTGCTGCACCTCGCGGAAGATCCGCACGATGTCGACCAGCACGATCAGGTTGAGCACGCCGATGATCCAGAGGAACGTGCCGGAGACGCCCGCGCCGACCGTGCCGCCGTAGCGCTGGAAGGCCGGAAGCGCAGAGCCGACCGTCTGTGTCGCAACGACGAGGCCGGCGGTCAACGAGAAGACGATCGTCGAGTGGCCGAGTGAAAAGAAGAAGCCGACGCCCAGCGGCCGCTTGCCGTTCTGCAGGAACCTGCGCGTGGTGTTGTCGATCGCCGCGATGTGATCCGCGTCGAACGCGTGGCGCAGGCCGAATGTGTACGCGAGCGTGCCGAGCCCGGCGAGCGCCGGGTAGGCGTGCGAGTAGTAGACGAACAGCCCCCAGCCGGCAACGTGCAGGACCGCCACGGCGGCTGCGAAACCGGCGAGTCGCAGCCTCTCCGGGCGGTTGAGCGTGCGAAGCCGGCGCGCGCTCACGCTCGCGCCAGTTCCGTCTTGCGGGCCGCGCGTCCGACGCTGACGCGCTCGCACAACAGGTGGTAGGCGGTCGCGTGCGCCTCCTGGATCCGCGGGATGTACTCCGACGGGGCAACGACCATGTGGTCGGCCAGCTGCTCGGCTGCGATCCTGCCGCCGTCGTAGCCGATGATCGCGATCGTCTCGAGCCCGCGCCTGCGTGCTTCCGCGAGCGCGGCGATGATGTTCGCGGAGCCGCCGCTCGTCGAGATGGCAAGCGCCACGTCCCCCTCGCGGCCGTGAGCGATGATCTGCCGCTGGAAGAGGACCTCCGGCCCGACGTCGTTTGCGAGCGCAGTCAGGACCGCAGCATCCGCGGTCAGGTCGAGCGCACGGCGGCCGGCCGTCTGCAGATCGGCGACGACATCCATGGCGTCCGTCGCGGAGCCGCCGTTGCCGAAGGCGAGCAGCTTGCCTCCGGCGTCGAGGCGCTCCCGCAGTGCGGCGGCTGCAACCGCCACCTCGGTTCCGTCGCCGATCGTGCGCTCGCGCAGCTCCCCCACTTCGTGCGCCTTGAGCACGACCGAGCGCGCAACATCCTCGAGCACCGCGTCGAGGTCGACCTCGCCCCGCTCGAGGAAGGGGTACAGGAAGCCCGAGCTGCCGGCGCCGCTGCCGCTCGAGCCCAGGTGCTCGAGGAACACGTGCACCGACTCCCAGAGCACGTGGTAGAGCGTCTCCACGAGCTCCTGCCGCACGAAGGGATCGTCCGTCGGCGGCTCGAACTCCCACTCTGCCGCGCCCGGAGCGAACCCGATCGTCAGGCATCCGCGTAGGGCATTCACCGGCAGCCCAAAGGCGATTACCGCGTCGCCCGGCTCGGCGTGGAGCGTGAGCTCGTCCGCGCGAAGCGCGAGGGCAGGCAGCGCGCGCTTGCCCACGATCACCGGATGGACGAACTCCACCGCCACGTGGTGCGCATCCGAACGGTCCTGCGGCGAGGCGCCCACGGCAAGCAGCCGCCCGCCGGCGAGGAATCGCTCCGCCAGGCGCAGCGACAGCTCCGCGATCCGCTCCGCTTCGGCCACGAAGAAACGCTCGTTCGCCTCCGTGCGCAACCCGATCACGCCGGAACGGCCTCCCGCGTCGCCGCGCGGACGAGCCACTCCCGCCAAGCCTCCACGCCCTCGCCCGTCTTCGCGCTGACGAGCAGCCGCTCGACGCCCGGGTGCACGGCGTCGAGATTCTGCAGGTAGCGGTCGAGATCGAAGTCGAGGTGCGGAAGGAGATCGATCTTGTTCACGAGCACGAGCTCGCAGGCTCGGAACATGAGCGGGTACTTGAGCGGCTTGTCCTCACCCTCCGCGACGGAGGAGACCATCACGCGGTGGTGCTCACCGACGCGGAACTCTGCCGGGCATACGAGATTGCCGACATTCTCGATCACCAGCAGATCGAGCTCGTCGAGGGGCAGCGACGGGAGCGCCGAGCGAACCATGTTCGCGTCGAGGTGGCACTCACCGCCGAAGCCCGGATCGGTGTCGATCTGCACGACGGGCACGTGCAGGTGCGCGATCCGATCGGCGTCGAGCGTCGAGGCGACGTCGCCTTCGAGCACGCCGACGCGCACGCCTTCGAGCCAGCGGAGCGAGCGCTCGAGCAATGTCGTCTTGCCCGCTCCCGGTGCGCTCATCAGGTTCACGGCCGTCACGTCGGCGCGATCGAAGTCTGCGCGGTTGGCCGCTGCGATCGTTCCGTTCGCGTCAAGCACGTCCTCGAGCACCTTCACGTACGTGCGATGCATGCTGCGTCCTCCTTCGGCCTATTCGGCTCAGTCGAGCGTCCGCCGACGTCGATCGACTCGACCATGAACTCGTCACCCGCGACGACCTTGCCGCCTCCCCCACACCGGGGGCAACGGAAGCTCGGCGGCTCCCACTCGACGCCGCAACAGGCGAGCAGCGCAGGCACGACCTCGAGCTCGAGGCGCGCTCCCTCGCACACGGTGTCGCGACCGACGATCTCGACGTAAAACTCGAGCGACTCCGGCACGACCTGGCGCAGCGCTCCGACCCGCAGCGAGATCGCGCGCACCGGGCGACCCTCCGCATGACGCTCGACCGTGTCGACGATCGCGCTCGCTAGCGAGAGCTCGTGCACCGCAGCTCCTCGACGGTCTCGAGCACGAGGTCGACGGCGGGACCGACCGCCGCGGCGACCGGCGCGCTGAGCCCGATCCCGACCTCCTCCACCTGCTCGGGCTCGCACGCGATGACGACGACCTTGCCCGGCCAGCCGCCCGTCGCCTTGACGAAGCGGAGCACCGTCTCGGGATCCATTCCGTGCGGATCGATCTGCGCGCCGTCCTCGATCGAGCCGTCGATCGACTCCTCGTCGACCTCCATCACATAGAGCGTTCCGGGCTCGCTGCCCTGTCGGCTCACATCGACGAGGACGAGCGCCGCGTAGCCGCGCATCACCTCGTAGGCGAGGTCGAGGCCGCCGGTGCCGAAGTCGGCGACGGCGATGTCGTCGGGGACGTCACGCGCCCGTAGCCCCTTCGCCACCTCGCCCGCGAAGCCGTCGTCGCCGAGCCAGAGGTTCCCTACTGCTGCGACCAGGATCACGCGCTCACCTCCACCTCGTCGGGCTTGAAGAACAGAAAGCGGCCGCTCTCGCGGAAGACGTCCTGCATCGGATCGCTGTCGATCGTGACCGCGAGATGGACGGCGTCGTCGTAGTCGACATAGATCCGCTCGAGCGTCGCAGTGCGGCCTTCGAGCAGGAAGTCCTGCGCGTTCGCGCCCGCGCGCGGACGGAGCACGAGCTTCGCGCCGCGGCGGACCGTGACGCCGTCCACGACGGCCTCCTGCTCGCCGGGGATCTCCGGCTCAGCCGGCTGCATGAGCCCATGCAAGCGCATGACGTCCTCCTGCGTCGCCGATGCCGCGCGCTCGATCATCTCGGCGACCTTGGGGTCACCCGCCGCGATCGCCTCTCGCTCGCCGTCGGAGAGCGTCTGCACGTGGAGCAGGAGCGCCTCCTCGATCTCGGTCGCGTCGAACAGGCTCCCTCGGCTCGCCGCGGCAAGCTGCGGGTGATCCGGCAGGACGATCGCCGCGCCGAGCACCGCGTCGTCCTCGGGCGTCGCGAGCACGGGATACGTGTTCACGCTCGCGCAGCCCGATTCGAGCGGCGAGAGGAAGCGCCCACCCTCCACGCGCACGACGACGTGCGTCGAGATCAGCGACGAGCGGAGAGCCTCCGCCCGTCCGATTCCCTCCGGCACCTCGGTGAGGTTGTGGACGCACACGCGAACCGTGTCGCCGTCGATGCGCAATCGCGCCCGGCCGCTCAGGCCGTCGAATGCAAAGGCCTGCTCCCCCGGCACGCGAAGCTCGAGCCGGTGCTCGACGGCGCGGTGTCCGTCGCCGGTCGACCGCAGGAACCGCACCTCCGCGTGCAGCGCTCCCGGCTCGACGAGACGGCACTCGAGTCGCAGGTGGTCGAACGTGGAGCCCCCCGCGTACGCAGGCGGATAGACGATCCCGAACGGCGTCGGTGTCGCGTTCTTCGCCGACCCGGGCGTGTACGGGTACAGCGCGTAGCCCTCGTAGAGCAGCGACGTGACGAGCTCCTCGAGCACGCTCATCCGATTGCGTCCCGAATCGTTGCGTCGAAGGTCGCGAAGCCGCGCTCCGTGCGCCTGCGGCGGAGCAGCTCGAGCGTGTCGGCGTGCACGCGCACGAAGCCACTCGCTGCGTAGCGTTGCTCGATCAGCGTCCGCCAGTCGGCGATCCGCAGCCGGTAATGCGCGTCGCAGCTCCACGGGACCAGCGTGACTTGAAGACGGTCGGCATCGCCGCAGTAGAAGATCGACCCGTTGAAGTGGAAGCTGAGCGGGACGGTCCCGTCGGACAACGATGCGAGATAGCGCGTCACGGCGAGCTCGACGTCGCCGCTGAACGGCACGTCGAGCATGAAGCTTCCCGCCCGGCGAAAGCTCGGCACGAGCGTCTCGACCCTCCCGATCTGCACGGGCCCCGCGGTCTGCGGGATCTGCTCGGGCTCGCCGAACAGATCGTGGAGCCGCTCGCGCGTCGCGGCATCGTAGGAACGGCGGTCGCCGTCGATCTGTACCTGTGCCGCGAGCGCGATCGTGTAGACCTCCCGCCCACTCGCGTCGGTGACCTCGATCGCGAAGCGGAGCGCCGGTGTCGCTGCGTGCGGGTCGCTCTCGACGCCCGAGACGGCGAACTCGGGCGCGGGCACTTCGACTGCGACGTCCGTCACGCCGCCTCCCGACGCAGCGCGTCGAGGAAGCCCGCGATCGCCTCACGGAGGTTCGAGCCGCCGTTGATGCCCTCCCAGCGCAGCTTGACGAGCCCGACGAGCGCGTAGCAGCGGTCGATCGGAGCGATCAGGAACTGCGGCGGGTCGGCGAGACGGTTCACGATCAGCGCCTCCCCGTCGAGCTCGAGCGACGCGAGGATCGGATTCGCCGCAACGAGCTCTCGCCACGCGCCGAGATCGAGCTCGCTCTCGGTGGCTCCGGCCGGGCTCGGATAGAACGCCGTCACCCGTTCCTCGATCGAGCTCACGAACAGGAACGCGAGCCCGATCGGGATGCGGAACTCCGCCCAGAGCTCATCCGTGAGCTGGAAGTCGGGCAGAGCCACGATGCGGCGGCCCGTGGGGCGCAACTCGGGATCCCCGGAGCGGAGCGCGAAGCAGCTCTCGCAGGAGCAGAGGATCTGACGCTCCTCGATCTGGAGAAGATGCCGGTGCTCGGCGCTCACCTCGCTTCCACAGAGGTCGCAGTGCTCGACCTGGTGCGGCGGGCGGGTTGCCGTCTGCGACGCCGCGACTCGGCGGAGGTCGCGGACGAGGCTCATGTCGCCACCGTGACGCGTCCGTCGGTCTCGAGCAGCGGCACGGGGACGAGCTGCAGGTCCTCTTGACCGACGAGGCGGCCGGCCAGCGGCAGCGAGTAGGCGCGGCTACACGACGGACACTCGAGTGTGCCGTCGTCGAGCGTGCCGCCGAGCAGGGAGCCGCCGCAGCCCGCGCACGCGTCGCGGTAGGCGAGCAACGTGCCACCGACGTTCGCGACGACGAGCCCCGGCACGCCGAGCGCGAGTCGGCCGGGCTCCGGCCTCGTGCGGATCTCGGACCAACCCACCATCGGCAGTGACTTGCCCGGCATCCGCACCTTGTCCATCGCTCCCTCGACCTCGATCCCGAGCAGGTCGGGCGCCTCCTCCTCGAGCGCCTTCTCGATCGCGAGCTCGAGCGTGGCGGCGGACGACGCACAGCCGTTGCAGCTCCCCTTCAACAGCAGCTGCGCGACGCCGTCCTCGATGCCGAGCAGCACCACGTCGCCGCCGTGCGAGGCGAGATACGGCCGGACGCTCGCGAGCGCCTTGGCCACCCGTTCGTCGAGCGGCACGGGATGGAGGCCGTGGACGAGCAACATGGTCCCCACCACCGGATCGGCTGCGAGCCGTTCGCGCGCCTCGGGATCGATCGTCCCGAGGACGCGTGAGAGACCCTCGCCGTGGAGCTCGAGCATCTCCTCGAGGAGCTGCTCGACGTCCTCCTGTTTCGGCGTTTCGAGCACGGTCAGCACATCCCGGTCGGTGTGTGCACCACCTTCTTCACCTTGCCGCCGCCGAGGTACATGTGCACGCCGCACGGCAGGCATGGATCGAACGAGCGGACGGCACGCATGATGTCGATGCCCTTGAAGTTGTCCGGGCCGTTCTCCTCGAAGATAGGCGTGTTCTGCACCGCGTCCTCGTACGGGCCTGGCGTGCCGTAGACGTCACGTGAGCTGGCGTTCCACGGCGTAGGCGGATACGGCTGGTAGTTCGCGACCTTCCCGTCGCAAATCACCATGTGATGGGACAGCACGCCGCGCGCGGCCTCGTGGAAGCCGACGCTCACCGCGTTCTCCGGCACCGTGAAGTCCTTCCAGCTCTTGGTGCGGCCGGCCTGAAGCTCCGCCCGCGCCTTGTGCAGGCAGTGCAGGCCGACGAGCGCCGAGTACGCCTCGTGGTAGGCCCGCGCACGGTCGCGCTCGATCGCGTTCGACCACGGCGGCACCTTCCACTCGAACTCCATCTGCGGCAGGCTCTTCGAGCGCGGCAACACCATGCGAATCGACTCACCGGTCGCCTCGAGGTAGTCGCCGAGCTTGACGAGGCCGGCCTTCGCCGTGACCCATTGGCGGGCGAACGGGCCGCCACCCGTGTCGCAGGCGACGTAGCGGTCGGTGCGCTTGTCGTAGATGCGCGGCGAGGTGACCCACGAGTACTTGTCGGCGAAGTCGCGCTTCTGCGGCTTCGGGATCGTCGTCTTGTTCCACGGGTGGTGCTTGTCGATCGGGTTGCCGAGCGGGTCCTCGGTCACCCACGTCGTCTCGCCCTCCCAGTCCTCGAAGTACGACGAGCCGAGCAGGATGCGGATCATCCCGTTCATCTCGACGAGGTCGGTGGTCACGAGCTCGCCGCCGATCGCGATGCCCGGCGTGACCATGCGCGCCCGACCCCACTCGGTCATCGTCCTGTAGTCGTAGTCGACGACCTCCGGGTCGTCGAAGCAGCCCCAGCACACGAGATCCGTCTCGCGGAAACCGACCTGCTCGTACCCTGGCAGCGCGTCGTAGAAGAAGTCGTAGAGGTCGTCATGCATTGGGATCGACCGCTTGCAGTAGTCGATGTACTCCATCAGCCGCACGTAGTAATCGGTGATCGTCTGATGCGTGATGTGCGCGCTGCAGCCACCGGGCATGATCGTCGACGGGTGCGTGTGGCGGCCGCCGAAGAGGCAGTACATCTCGCGCGTGTACCGGGCCGCCTCGAGGGTCTCGAGATAGAAGTCACCCGTGAACGGGTTCAGCCCGCGCATGATGTCCGCGATCGTCTTGTATCCGTGGATGTCCGAGTGCGGCGCTGACGTCGTCTCTGCCTTCGCGAGCACGCCTGGGTTCGTCTCCTTGACCATTTGCTCGCAGAAGTCGACGTTCGCCATGCAGTCGTTGAAGATTGCGTGGTCGAACATGAAGTCCGCCGACTCGGCCAGGTTGAACGCGTAGTCGCCGAGCTTCGGCGGCTTCACGCCGTAGGCCATGTTCTGGTTCAGGCACGAGCACGTGCAGTGGTTGTCACCACAGATGCCGCAGATCCGGCTGGTGATGAAGTGCGCGTCGCGGGGGTCGATGCCCTTCATGAAGATGTCGAAGCCGCGGAACAGCATCGACGTCGAGTAGCACTTCAAGACCTGCTGGTTGGTGAAGTCGATCTCGGTGTGGATGCCGAGCGACCCGACGATCCGGGTCACCGGATCCCACGACATCTCCTTGACGACGACCTTCTGCTGGCCGGGGACCTCTACGGTTGCCATGACTGCTCCTTACCAGCGCTTCTGGTAGCCGGTCGTGAGCTCGGCGCGCGGGTGCCGCCACGCAGGCTCCTTGTCGTACTTGCGCCGGACGTTCATGTGGCGGCCCCAGCGCAGGAGCGGCCCGTAGGTGAACTTCGCGACGTTCGAGGAGACCGAGCCCATCGGGTCCTCGTCCATGAACGGCATGTACTTGTCGGGGAAGCCGGGCATCGTGCAGGCCATGCAGATGCCGCCGACGTTCGGGCACCCGCCCATGTGGCTCTGCCAGCCCCGCAGCGGGACGTTGCACTTGACCACCGGGCCCTTGCAGCCCAGCTTGACCAGGCAGCGGTGGTCGGCGCCGTACTCGGTGGCGAAGTCGCCCTCCTCGTAGAACGCCGCGCGGTTGCAGCTCTCGTGCGCGGTGCGGCCGAACAGCGACACGGGTCGGCCGGCGTCGTCGAGCTCGGGCACGGGGCCCATGCCGGCCAGCGCGTACACGAGGTGCACGAGCGTCTCGGTCATGTTGTCGGGCTGGGCCGGGCAGCCCGGGATGTTGACGATCGGGATGCCGGCCTTGGACTTCCAGTTCCACCCCAGGTAGTCGCGGACGCCCATCGCGCCGGTCGGGTTGTTCTTCATCGCCGGGATGCCGCCGTAGGTCGCGCAGGTGCCGACCGCGACGACCGCGGCCGCCTTGTCGGCGAGCCGGTCGCACCACTCGTTGACGGTGATCGGCTGCCCCGTGGACGGGTTCATCCCGAACCCCGTCCAGTAGCCGTCGCCGTTGATCTTCTCGTTGCCGAGCGAGCCCTCGATCACCAGCACGAACGGGTCGAGCTTGCCGGCCTCGGCGTCGAACCAGGCCTGGATGAAGTCCATGCCGACCTCGTAGGCGATCACCTGGTTGTGGATCACCACCTTGGGCAGGCCCGGGATCGCCCCCGTGATGATGTCCTCCAGGCTCGGGTTGGTGGCCGAGGTCATCGCCACCGAGTCGCCTTCGCAGGACAGGCCGACGGTGATCCACAGCACGTGTGCCGTGATGCCCTCCGTCTGGGCCTGGTTGGGGACGAACTCGACCGATGCCATTGCCTACCCCTCTCGTTCTCAGCAGATCCGCGGCAGTGGGTCGCCGACGAGCTGGTCCAACACCCGCCGGCCGCCGAACGCCGTCTCCATCAGCACCATCCCGGTCGGGGTGGTGCGCACCTCGCCGATCTCGGCTGCCCGCTCCGAGCCGGCGACGGCCTGCAAGGCGGCGAGCGCCGCGTCCGCCCACTCCGGGGCCACCGCGGCGACGAACACGCCTTCGTTGGCGATGTGCATGGGGTCGATTCCCAGCAGCTCCGCCGCCCCGGCCACCGCCGGGTCCACCGGCAGCGTCGACTCGCGCACGATCATCGCGACGCCCGAGGCGCGCGCCAGCTCGTTGAGCACCGAGGCCACCCCGCCGCGCGTCGCGTCGCGCAGGCAGCGCAGCCCGCCGCCCGCGGCGGCCAGGAGGGCATCCACCGCGGGCCACAGCGAGCGTGTGTCGGACACGATCGTCGCGTCGAGGTCGAACTCGCCGCGCGCCAGCATGATCGCCGTGCCGTGGGCGCCGATCGGGCCCGAGACCAGGAGCCGATCGCCGGGACGCAGCGCCGAGGGCGCCAGCGTCGCGCGCCGGTCGACCTGGCCGAGGCCCGTCGTGCAGACGTACATCTGGTCGGCGTGGCCGCGCTCGACGACCTTGGTGTCGCCGGTGACGATCGCCACCCCGGCGGTCTCCGCGGCGCGGGCCACGGCCTCGACCTCGGCGCGCAGCACGTCGGAGGGCAGGCCCTCCTCGAGGATGAGCGAGAGCGAGAGCGCGACGGGCCGCGCGCCGGCCATGGCCAGGTCGTTGACCGTGCCGTTGACCGCCAGCTCGCCGATCGAGCCGCCCGGGAACCGGATCGGCTTGACGACGAAGCTGTCGGTGGTCATGGCCAGCGCCGCGCCGGCCACCTCGACGGCCCCGGCGTCGCCGAGCGCGTCGAGCGCCGGCGAGGAGAAGGCGGGAACGAGCAGGCCCTCGATGAGCGA
>JAOPYX010000019.1 GCA_025964535.1 Actinomycetes bacterium
CGCGCGAGCTCGGCGAGGCTCTTGCCGAGCTCGACGGCTGTGACCTGTGCCCCGCGCTCGGCGAGAGCCCGAGTCGCCTGACCCGTGCCCGGCCCGATCTCGAGGACGCGCGGACCGAGCGCTGCAACGTCGACGATCAGGTCGGACGGATACGTCGGGCGCGCTCGGTCGTACAGCTCCGCAACCCGGTCGAAGGGCGCTCGGAGCGTCATACGACTACGCGGCGGAGACTGCCTGCGCCTCGTCGCGCGGCAGCTTGCGCGAGACGATCTGTGAGACGCCGTCGCCGCCCATCGTGACGCCGTACAGCACGTCGGCGGCTTCCATCGTGCGCTTCTGGTGCGTGATCACGACGAACTGCGCGCGGTCGGAGTACGTCCGCAGCAGCGCGACGAAGCGGCCGATGTTGGTGTCGTCGAGCGCGGCCTCGACCTCGTCGAGCAGATAGAAGGGGCACGGCCGCGCGAGGAACAGCGCGAAGAGGAACGAGATCGCACCGAGCGACTTCTCGCCGCCGGAGAGCAACGACAGCCGCTGCACCTTCTTGCCCACCGGCCGCAGGTGCACCTCGATGCCGGGCTGGCTCTCGTCGTCTTCGGGGATCGTGAGCTGGAGGCTTCCCTCGCCGCCGGGGAACAGCGTGCCGGCGACCTCGTGGAAGTGCTTCTGCACCGCGTCGAACGTCTCGTTGAAGCGGCGCTCGACGGTCTCCTTCAGCTCGGCGCTCAGCTTCTCGAGCTCCGTGAGGCTCTGCTCGAGGTCGGCGCGCTGGGTCGCGAGCTCGTCGAGGCGTACCTTCTCGGCCTCGTACTCCTCCTTCGCGAGGGGGTTGACCTGGCCGAGCTGCTCGCGGCGCTTCTCGAGCCGCTCCGCGCGCTCGTGGAGCTCGTCGCGGTTGTCGCCCTCCGCGCGTTCGTCGGTGCCGGCGTGGTCGAGCCGGCGACGCGCCTCGTCGGCCTCCGCCTCGATACGCGCGACCTCGACGTCGATCGCGGACGCACTCTCCGACGCACGCGTCAGTGCCTGCCGCAGCTCGACCTCGGACGCGCCGAGACGGCGCAGCTCTTCGCCGAGCCCACCGGTGCGTGCGCCGCCCGCGTCGACCTGCGCGCGCAGCGGAGCCTCGAAGCGCGCGGCCGACGCGACCGCGGCGAGCAGCGTCTCGTCGAGCCGCTCCGACGCGGCGAGCACCCGTGCAAGCTGATGCGGTCGTGCGCGACGGCGTCCCGCCCGGACGGCAGCGTCGACACGTGCAGCCTCGGCGTCGCGTGCACGTGTTCCCGCCTCGACCGCTTCTGCGCCGGCGGCGTCAACCGAAGCGACGAGCGTGCGCGCCTCGACACGAAGCGTGTCGGCGTCGCCACCTTCCGCGGACGACGGCGAGGCGGTTCCGCCGAGTCGCATCAGGTCGCGCTCCGCAGCGGATGCTCCCTCCGCCGCCGCGGCGAGGTCGCGGCGCAACGCGCTCTCCTGCTCGCCGAGCGTGCGCAACGTCGCGCCGAGCCGACCGGTGCGCTCCGCACCGGCCTCGCCGCGTGCGCGCAGCGGCGCCTCGACGATCTCCACGGCAGCGTCCAGCGCCTCGAGCGCCCGCTCGAGGCGGCCGGCAGCCGCGAGTAGCGACTTCAGCGTGCCGATGTCGGCACGGCGGATCCGCAACCGCGGCGCGGCCTCCGCAAACGCAGCCTCCGTCTCGACCGCCGTCTCCTCCGCCACCGCGGCGGCGCGCTCGGCGATCTGCGCCTGATCGGCGAGCAGCTTCGCCTCCTCGGCGAGCGCACGACGGCGTGCGTCCAACTCGAGCAGCACGGTCTCCGCGGTCTCGCCCGCGAACCACAGCTCGCCGCGCTGCGGGTCGTAGCCGTAGCCGTCGCTCGTGACCGCCGCAACCGGCGAGGACAGCAGCTGATCCTTGGGAACGACCGGCAGCTCGGCGACGAGCTCTTGCACGTCGCGGCCGGCGAGCACCCGCAACGAGCCGAGCCCGCCCGATGCAGCCCGCTCGAGCAGCGCGAGCGCCGCCTTCGGGTCGTTCGCGACGAGCGCCGATGCACGGGGCCCGAGCGCGGCCGCAACCGCGCGCTCCGAGCCCGGCTCGACGCTGAGCAGCGACAGGGCGAGCGTCTCGCCCTCCTCGGCGAGCGCGCGCGCAGCGGGCGGAATTCCCTCGCGCTCCGCGAGCGAGCGCTCGAGCGTCGCCAATCGTTCCTGCACCGTCAGCGCGCGCTCGGCGAGCGTGTCGCGCTCGTGCGCCGCCTCGCGCGCCGCTGCGCGTGCGTGCAGCGCCTGGCGCTCGAGCTCCTCCGGCGACGGGCCGCCTCGTGCTGCATCGGCCTCCGCCTCGGCAAGCTCCGTGCGCAGGCGCGCGATCAACCGCGTCGCCGACTCGCGCTGCACCGCCAGCCGTGCCGCACGGCTGCGCAGCTCGTACGAGACCGAGAGCGCGGCCTCGCGCTCGCCGGCCGCTCCGGTCAGTTCTTCCTCGATGCCGCCGCGCTCGACGAGCAGCTCGTCGAGCTTTGCCTGCGCCGCGGCGCGCAACGTGTTCTCGGCCGTGAGCAACCGCGCGAGTGCCTGGCGCGCACGCTCGGCCCGCGCTTCGCGCTCGACCGCCGCGACGCGGGCGGCCTCGGCCGCCTCGAGCGCGACACGCTCGAGCTCCGCCGTCTCCAAGCCGGGATCGCCGGCCTCCGACGACGCGTCGGCGAGCTCCGTGCGCACCTGCTCGAGCAGCGTCGACGACGACTCGCGCCGGATGCCGAGACGCTCGGCTGCGCTGCGCAACCGGTACAGCACCTGCATCGCCTGCTCGCGCTTGCCCGCGGCGTCGGCGAGCTCCTCTTCCGCGCGCCCGCGCTCGGCGAGCACCGCTTCGAGCTTCTCCTCGGCCGCGCGCCGGGCGAGCTCGGCGGCGGCGCGACGGCTGCCGGCGTCGTCGAGACGCTCGTCGAGCGTCTCGAGATCGAGCTCGGCGATGCGCGCCTTCAGCTTCGCAACCTCGCCGCGCAGCTTCTCCGCCCGTTCGGCCGCGGTCGCCTGCAGCGCGAGCGGCCGCAGGCGCTTCTTGACCTCGTCCTCGAGATCGCGGGCGCGCTCGACCTGCACCGAGACACGCGAGAGCTTCAGCTCGGCGCGGTGGCGCCGCGCCTTGAAGCGGCCGAGACCGGCGGCTTCCTCGATCAGCGAGCGCCGCTCCTCGGGCTTCGACGCGAGGATCGCCTCGACCTTGCCCTGGCCGATGATCGAATGCATGCCCTGGCCGAGGCCGAGGTCGGCGAGGATCTCGATCAGGTCGATGCGGCGCACGGGCGTCTTGTTCAGGAGGTACTGCCCCTCCCCGCCGCGGTGCAGCCGGCGCGCGACGGAAAGCTCGGAGTACTCGAGGGGGCC
>JAOPYX010000032.1 GCA_025964535.1 Actinomycetes bacterium
CGAGCTGCAGCTTGCACGAGCCGCCGGAGAGACAGGCGATCTCGTCGACGTACTGCACCACGGCGGTGCCGTACACCAGCGTGCTCACGGTCGTCTGCGGGTCCGGCTTGAAGCTGTCGCCGGCGATGCCGCCGAGCCAGAGCCCGGCGCCGCCCTTCGCATGAGCGATCTCCTGAAAACGCCGCTCGCTCGTGTCCTTGCCGAGCCCGGCGCCGAGGACGTAGTCGAACGGAAGCGTCGCCTGCTGTTCCCGCAGCGTCCACAGCACGTCGGAGCCGGCGAGCGCGAGGCTCACCGGGGGAGCGACGTCCCAGCGGCACGTGACGTTGCGCGCCGTCGACGTCTCGTCCGGCAGCCGCGCTCGCACGATGCTGTCGAGCGAGACGACCCAGACGGCGTTGCACGTCTTCGTGCTCGACGAGAACCACGCGAGGTCCGTCCCGTCCTGGGCGAACGCCTGGATCGTGCCCGAGCCCGCATAGATGGTCTTCGGGACGGTGCCGGCGGCGGCGAGGTGGCGCGCCGGGGCGGGGGCGTATGGCTGGACGAGCGCCGCGACGAGGGCGAAGGCGGTCATCAGCGTGCCCATTGGCGGTCACGGTAACCGGCCCCTGTTAGGAGCGTGTTTGCCCAGGGGCCAGACGCCGGTGTGGTGCAACGTGTCCCGGATCTGGCCCCTGGTCGCGTTTGAGTTTGGGCCGTGGCCTTGGCGCGCGTGCGACGTACGACGGTCCGCTCGCAGGCATAACGCCGTACCGGCCACGGCCCGATCCAGTGGCCTGGGGCCGTCCGTTAGCGGTGGTACCCTGACTTTCCCTTGAGCGTCGATTTCCGTCCAGACGAGCTGCAGCGCTTGCTCGCCCTGGACCGGAAGTTCGCGAAGGAAGGGCTCACCTTCGACGACGTCCTGCTCGTCCCGGCCGAGTCGCGTGTGCTGCCGAACGACGTCTCGACGCGCACGCGCCTGACGCGCTCGGTCGAGCTCAGCATCCCGGTCGTGTCGGCGGCGATGGACACCGTCACGGAGGCACGCCTCGCGATCGCGCTCGCACGTGAGGGTGGCTTGGGGATCGTGCACCGCAACCTCTCGATCGAGGAGCAGGCGGCGGAGGTCGACAAGGTGAAGCGCTCGGAGTCGGGAATGATCGTCGAGCCGGTCACTCTGCCGCCGGGAGCGCTCGTGCGCGATGCGCTCGAGCTGATGGCGCGCTACAAGGTCTCCGGTGTGCCGATCACCGACGCCGGCGGAATTCTCGTCGGCATCCTCACGAATCGCGATCTTCGCTTCGAGACGGACGTCGAGCAGCCGGTTTCGGCGCTCATGACGTCGCGCAACCTCGTCACTGCATCGGTCGGAACGACGCTCGAGCAGGCGGAGGAAATCCTTCACCGCCACAAGATCGAGAAGCTCCCGGTCGTCGACGGCGACGGGAAGCTGCGGGGCCTCATCACCGTCAAGGACATCCAGAAGAAGATCGAGTATCCGCAGGCGACCAAGGACGATCGCGGCCGCCTTCGCGTCGGTGCGGCCGTCGGGGTCGGGCCCGAGGCGGCAGAACGTGCCCAGGCGCTCGTCGCCGTGGGCGCGGACGTGCTCATCGTCGACACCGCGCACGGTCACTCTGCCGGCGTGCTCGAGATGGTGCGGAAGATCAAGGGTTCCGTCGCGGTCGACGTGATCGCCGGGAACGTCGCGACGGGCGAGGCGGCACGCGCGCTGATCGACGCGGGTGCCGACGCGGTGAAGGTCGGCATCGGGCCGGGTTCGATCTGCACGACGCGCGTCGTAGCGGGCGTCGGGGTGCCGCAGGTCACGGCGATCTACGACTGCGCCGAGGTGGCGGCCGCCGAGGGCGTCCCCGTGATCGGCGACGGCGGCATGACGACGTCCGGTGACATCGCGAAGGCGATCGGCTCGGGCGCCGACACGGTGATGCTCGGCTCGCTGCTGGCCGGCACCGAGGAGGCGCCGGGCGAGGTCATCGTCGTTCAGGGCGAGCGCTTCAAGGAGTACCGGGGCATGGGCTCGCTCGGCGCGATGCGCGGGCGCTCGTTCTCGAAAGACCGGTACTTCCAGGGTGACGTCGAGGACGTCGACAAGCTCGTCCCCGAAGGCATCGAGGGGCGGATCGCGTACAAGGGCCCGCTGCGGCCGATCGTCTACCAGTTGATCGGCGGCCTCCGCCAGGCGATGGGCTATTGCGGTGCCGCGACGATCGAGGAGATGAAGGCTGCGCGCTTCGTGCGCATCACCGGAGCGGGGCTGCGCGAGTCGCACCCGCACGACGTGACGATCACGAAAGAGGCGCCGAACTATCGTCGCTGAGCCGTCGCAGGTCTTGCAGTTTCCCGGTCCGGAGGACCGGCCGGTACTCGTCATCGACCTGGGAGGCCAGTACTCGCAGCTCATCGCGCGGCGCGTGCGCGAGTGCCGCGTCTACTCCGAGCTCGTGGGCCACACGATCTCCGCCGAGGCCGTACGCGCGCGCAATCCGTTCGCGCTGATCCTCAGCGGTGGCCCTGCGTCCGTGTACGCCGACGATGCGCCGCACATCGACCCGCGGATCTTCGAGCTGGGCATCCCGACGCTCGGCATCTGTTACGGCATGCAGCTGATGGCGCTCGAGCTGGGCGGCCGCGTCGACCGCACCGGCGTCTCCGAGTTCGGCAAGACCGAGCTGCACGCGAAGGAGTCGCGCCTGCTCAAGGACACGCCGACCGATCAGACGGTCTGGATGTCGCATCGCGACTCCGTCGTCGCGCCGCCCGAGGGGTCGCGCGTCGTCGCCGGCTCGCCGTCGACGCCGATCGGCGCGTTCGAGGCGGAGGAGCGAAACCTCTACGGCGTTCAGTTCCATCCTGAGGTCGTGCACACGCCGCACGGGATGCAGGTGCTGAAGAACTTCCTCTACGACATCGCCGACGCTCCGCCCGCCTGGACGCCCGCGGCCGTGATCGAGGAACAGGTCGAGCGCATCCGCGCGCAGGTCGGCTCGGAACGGGTCCTCTGCGCGCTCTCGGGCGGCGTCGACTCGGCGGTCGCGGCGCTGCTCGTGCACAAGGCGGTGGGCGACCAGCTGACGTGCGTCTTCGTCGACCACGGGATGATGCGCAAGGACGAGGCGGACCAGGTCGTCGAGACGTTCGGGCAGCACTACCAGGTGCCGCTCGTGCACGTGCAGGCGCAGGACCGGTTCCTCGACCTGCTCGCCGGTGTCGAGGATCCGGAGCAGAAGCGCAAGATCATCGGGCGTGAGTTCATCCGCGTCTTCGAGGACGAGGCGCGCAAGCTCGGCGACGTGAAGTGGCTCGTGCAGGGGACGCTGTACAGCGACGTTATCGAGTCGGGCGGCACCGTGGGTGTCGCCGCGACGATCAAGTCGCACCACAACGTCGGCGGCCTGCCCGACGACATGAAGATGAAGCTCGTCGAGCCGCTGCGGCTGCTCTTCAAAGACGAGGTGCGGCGCGTCGGCGAAGAGCTCGGGATGGCGGAGCGCATGGTCTGGCGCCAGCCGTTCCCGGGGCCTGGCCTCGCGATCCGCATCATCGGCGACATCACCCTCGAACGCCTCGAGATCCTGCGCGAGGCCGACGCGATCCTTCAGGAAGAGATACGCCGCGCCGGGCTCTACCGCGAGATCTGGCAGTCGTTCGTGGTGCTGCCGGCCATCCGCTCAGTCGGTGTGCAGGGCGACGAGCGCACCTACGGCTACCCGATCGTGATTCGCGCGGTCACCAGCGACGATGCGATGACGGCCGACTGGGCGCGGCTGCCGTACGACCTGATCGAGACGATCTCCGGAAGGATCGTCAACGAGATTCCCGGTGTGAATCGCGTGGTGCTCGACGTGACGTCGAAGCCGCCCGCGACCATCGAATGGGAATAGCCATCGGGCCGCGCCTCGATCACGTCGTGATCGCGGTCTCCGATTGGGCGCGGTCGAACGCCTTCTATCGCGACGCGCTCGGCGCCGAGATCGTCGAGATCGACAAGGGCCGCTTCGCCTACCGGCTCGCCGACGGACAGCAACTCAATGTGCACGGGCCGGGATCGACGCCGCACCCGCGCGCAGCCGACCCGGTGCGGCCGGGCAACAGCGATCTCTGCTTCGTCTGGGAAGGCTCGACCGACCAGGCAGTCGCCCATCTGCGCGCGCAGGGCGTCGAGGTCGAGCTCGGCCCCGTCGAGCGATCGGGAGGACGGGGCATCGGGGCGAGCGTCTACTTCCGAGATCCCGACGGCTCGCTGCTCGAGTTCATCGCGTACGCAGAGGGGTAAGGGCCAGTCGAGATGGCCGAGGAGCTGCAAGTCGGCACCGCGCGCGTGAAGATCCGAAATCCGTTCGGCGTGTTCGTCTTGGCGATCGTGACGCTCGGGATCTACTACCTCGTCTGGTACTACAAGGTGAACCGCGAGCTGCGCGATGCCGCCGGGATCCACGTCAGCCCGATTGTCGCACTGCTCGCCATCACGGTCGGCTGGGTGATCGTCGTGCCGCCGTTCGTCTCGTGGTATCGCACGTTCCAGCGGATTCAGCAGGCGCAGCGACAGGCCGGTCTCACGAGCGAGGCCAATCCGATCCTGGGCTTCATCCTTTACGTCATCGCGCTCTTCTTTCTGCCGCTCGAGCTGCTGTACGGACAGGACGAGCTGAACAAGCTCTGGCGCGCGCGCACCGCGCGCGCGTGATCAATCGTCGGTGTCCGCCTCGGGCATGACGATCACGTGTGTCCGCACGAGCCCCGGCCGCAGCGGCTCGCCCGCGTACGGAACGAGCTTCACGACCGGTACGCCCGACCGCGCGATCACGATCTCTTCCCCGTCGGTCGTGCGCGCGATGAGTTGTGAGAGAACGCAGCGCGCGTCGTAGGTGTTGTAGGCGGCCAGCCTGACCAGCTCGGCCGGCCGGTCTGCTCTGGCCGGTCTGACCTGTCTGGCCGGCCTGACCAGCCTGACCGGCCTGACCAGCCTGACCGGCCTGACCTGATCAAGCCGGAAGAGTTGGACAAGGTGACGCAGAAGCCACATGCCGCGAGTTTGCCGTGAGCTTCGTCGCCAGAGTCACGTGACTTCGTCACAACGGTGCCTCGATAGGGTCGCGGGATGGACATCGTCGACCGGCTTGCACGTGCACGCGTTGGCGCGACACACAATCAGTACGCGCGGTCGTCGGTGCGCCGCGACAGGTTGCGCGGCTACCTCGAGGCGCGCGCGTCCGCAGAGATCATCCTCGTGGGTGAGGCGGCGGGATACCGAGGAGCCCGGATCAGCGGCGTGCCGTTCACGTCCGAGCGTCAGCTGACCGGCGCCGGTCCGGCCGAGGCGAGCGCGACGATCGTGCACCGTGTGCTCGAGGAGCTCGGCGCGGAGGACGCCGTGCTCCTGTGGAACGTCGTGCCGACACATCCCGGGACGCGCGGATCGAATCGCCGGCCGACGAGCGCGGAGGTTCGCCTGGCGCGGCCATTCCTCGACGAGCTGACTCGAGGGCGGCAGGTCGTTGCGGTCGGAAGGCTTGCTGCGTCGGTGCTCGACGCGCCCTACGTGCGCCACCCGTCGCACGGAGGAGCCGTCGACTTCGCCGCGGGCCTCCGGCGTATCCTCGGCGGGTGAGCGTCGCGATCGCACCGGCCGTCCGACGCAATGCGTTTCTCCTCGCCGGCGGGCTCGTCTGCAACTCGGGGATGTTCCAGCTCGCCGCCGCACTCAGCTCGCTGACGCTCGTCGCCGTCACCGGGATCAAGGGAATCCTCGGCCTCGGCCCGGCGATCTTCCTGGCCTCGGGCGCGGTCGCGGTCGGCCCCGCGGGGCGGCTGATGGATCGGGTCGGGCGTATGCCGGTCATCCGCGGCGGCTACGCGGCCGGCGCGGTCGGCTGTGGCGTGGTCGCCGGCGGCTGCGCGATTCCCTCAGCCCTGCTCGTCGCCGTCGGGCTGAGTGTGCTCGGCGGCGCCGGCGCGATCATCCAGCTCACGAGAGCCGCGGCCGCGGAGATGTTCCCGCCCGACCGCCGCGCCCGCGGCATGTCGTTCGTGCTCTTCGGCGCGGTCTCGGGCGCCGTGTGGGGGCCGGTCCTGTTCGGCCCGCTCTTCGCGCACCGCGCGATCGACGCGCACGGGCTCGTCGGCCCTTGGCTCGTCGGCATCCCGTTCATGGTCGCCGGCCTCGGGATCATGTGGTTCGTCAGGCCCGATCCGAAGGAGATCGCCGCGTCCTACCCGGCGGAGCGCGTCGAGCCGGAGACGGCCGTGCCGTTGCGGGAGATCCTGAAGCGTCCGGGCGTCCCGGTCGCCGTTCTCGCGGTTGTGGCGAGCTTCTCGATCATGGCGAGCGTGATGAACCTCGCGGGCTACGTCGCCGTCGGCCGCGGTCACCACCAGGGCGACGTCTTCACGATGATCAGCGTCCACATCCTCGGGATGTACGGCCTGATTCTGATCGTCGGCGACCTGGTCGACCGCTTCGGCCGCCGCCCATGCCTCGTCGCCGGGCTCACGCTGATGGCGCTCTCGAACGTGGCGCTCGGCTGGCTCGGCGGCGTCGCCGGGATGAGCGTCGCCCTGCTCGGTCTCGGGCTCGGCTGGAACCTCTCGTACGTCGCCGCGACCACCGAGCTCGTGGCGCTCAGCTCGCCCTCGGAGCGCGGAAGGCTCGTCGGCTTCACCGACTTCATGGCAAGTCTCACCGCGGCCGGTCTGGCGCTCCTCGGAGGCCTCGTCTACAGCGCGTCCGGCCCTCTGGCGCTCGCCCTCGCCGCGGCGGCCCTCGCCGCCCTCCCGGCACTGTGGCTCGCGATCCGGCCCGTGCCGCGCGCTGCGCTCTCGCCCGCGGACTAGCCCAACCGCTTTTTCGCTACTATCCTGCCCCGGCGGACGCATGGTCCGCCGCTTTCCTGTCTATGAAGACTTACAACGCCAAGCCCGGAGAGATCGCGCGCGACTGGTACGTCGTCGACGCCGAGGGTCTGACCCTCGGACGCCTGGCGACCCAGATCGCCGACACGCTGCGCGGCAAGCGCAAGCCGCAGTACACGCCGCACGTGGATACGGGCGATTTCGTGGTCGTCGTGAACGCCGAGAAGATCGTCGTCACCGGCAACAAGCTCGACCAGAAGCGCTATTACCG